>NZ_JBPOFP010000116.1:0-13658 GCF_051252315.1 Paraglaciecola sp.
GCATTTTGAGGGTTACATACCACTATTTTAAACGAATACTCACCCGCCAAAGACAAGGTCTTATTCATACTCAATTCAGTAGTTTGTTCGCTAGAACTTCCACCGCTGGGCAAAGTGGTTGTCACATGGTAGGTTGCGCCAGGCACCGAACCGCCAGCAACCTCCCAACTCAATGTTACATTTTCACCTACGGCAACAGAAGATTTAGAAACGGTATAATTCGCAGCGGGGCCTGGAGCAGTATAAAGTACAATTGGATTTTGCGAGCTGTATGCGCTACACCCTGAAATGTTACATGCTCTAACCTTGTAGAGCTTGCGACCATAACTACTGTGTTGTCTGGCTGTCGAGCGACTAGCTCCGGAATATACTGTTGTGCCATCTTCCATTAGTTCATAGTGGCTTACCGTTCCGGATGCTGCTGACCAAGACAGCGTATAACTCTTATTAACGGGCACATAGGCACTGCCCCCTGCTCCTGGAACGCCTGGTACACCAGGTTTAGGTGGCACTGATGTTACTGACACGTTACGCGAACTACCACAGCCAACATTTTGAGGATTACAGGTTACAATTTTAAATGAATAGGTTCCTGCCAAAGACAAGGACTTAGTCATACTCAACCCTGTGGTTTGTGAAATAGAAGTACCGCCACTGGGTGTTGTTGTTGTGACGTGGTAGACCGCACCAGGTACTGAACCACCAGCTCTTACCCAGTTTAATGTGACATCTCCCCCCTGTGCAATCGATGATGCTGAGGCTATGAAATTAGAGGCTGGACCTGGGGCGGTATAAGCATAGATTCGTCTAATAGAGCTGTAGGCACTGCAACCTGAAACGTTACAAGCTCTAACTTTGTAGCGCTTGTAACCATAATTACTGTGTAATCTTGATTTGGTACGTCCTGCACCAGAATAAACTAAAGCGTCATTTTCAAGTAACTCGTACTTACTTATTGTTCCTGAAGCTGCTGACCAACTTACACTATAGGCTTTATTAACTGGCACATAGCTTGCTGCTGATGGTCTACCTGGTACACTAGGTTTAGGTGGCACTGATGTTACTGACACGTTACGCGAACTACCACAGCCTACATTTTGAGGATTACAGGTTACAATCTTAAATGAATAGGTTCCTGCCATAGGCAAGGATTTGGTCATACTCAATCCGGTAGTTTGTGAGATTGAAGTACCGCCACTGGGTGGTGTTGTAGTGATATGGTATACAGCACCATATACTGACCCACCTGCAGGCGTCCAAGTCAAACTTACACTACCACCCTGCGATATTGAAGAGGCTGAAGCCGAGAAGTTCGCCGCTGGGCCAGGAGCGGTATAAAGAACGATAGGATTTTGCCCACTATAAGCACTGCAACCAGAGGTGTTGCATGCTCTAACCTTGTATAGCCTACGTCCATATTGGTTATGCATTAGTGTTGTTGAGCGAGCAGTTCCTGAATAAACCGTTACGTTGCCTTCTAATAGTTCATACCGAGAGACTGTTCCTGATGCCGCTGACCAAGATAATGTATAGTTTTTATTCACAGGCACATAAGCACTGCCCCCCGTGCTTGCTATACCCGGAACGCCTGGTATAGATGCTTGTGTATTTGTGGCAGATAGAACGCCAAATATGACAAAGGCGGCAAGAATTGATACACGACGGAGAAAATGAAAAGCTATTCTAATAATACTCATTGATTGAGGACCTGTTAACCAGTTTGTTAATTATGAAGGGTTTCCCTATTAATTTCTTCGGCTGAGACAATCGTCTTTAGCCATAACAGTCAGAATTAAAGAATAGGTAACACGACCAGATTCGGTGGTTAAGGGTATAGACCATAGATTTGCGTTTTCGGCAGGGACGAAGCTAGGCAGCGTATGAGTTTTAGCTTGTGTGGTAGAAAACAACACCACGTCGTTATCGACTTCTAAAAAGTCGATAGTGCCGGATGAAAACGCTTGAAAAGTAACAAATGATAATAAAAAGCAGGTAAATTTTTTCATAAATTCCTTGACCGTAAATATCCATTAACTAACTAAGGTCTGGTAAGTTAATTTTACTATACCTAGATTTTTTTAGGTCAGAAAAAATATTGCCAGAACAATATGGAATAATATATTCATTAATGAAAGCTTTGGTTTGCCTGTCATATATTGTTTCCTTTGGTTTTGAATTGCTAGAGCTGTTAAGTCTTTTGGGTGTGATTGGATTGATCTGGGGTGTTGGCCATTTGGCCCGAATGGCATTTAAGTCCACGTAGGCCATGCAGGCGAGTAGGGCACTTTCATCCCCCTTTTGACTTGCGCCATCCTACTTTCCGCCCCCTTTTATTCCAGCATTAATAAATAGGCGCAGAGCCTGTAGGAACCCCACAAAAATAGAATTATTGAACACCACCACAAAGGGGTAGGTAATGCGTTGGCTTCACGGGAGCGCCGATATATGTCCATGTAACTGTCGTTATTAAATATAATCGTATTCGAAAGGTTGGTTTTGAATTTTTTTTGGGGGGCTGATATATTCTCCAAATATTAAGGACGTTGTTGTTACAAGGACCCCTCTTTGAAGAATCTATTTTCTCTCACTTTATTCGTAATTTCTGCCTTTAGTCAAGCAGCCGGAAATACATTGATTTTTATTTTAACTCAATATCATCGATTTAATATTAGTAATAATTACTTGGTTGCAGCTCTGTTCTTTATTTCATATTCTGCAGTCGCTGCAATTCCAGGTACCCCCAGCGTTATCCCTAGTGTAGTTGGAGGAAGCTATCACCCATACAGCACTGTTATCAAAGTAACGCTTCCCACTGTTGCTAATGCTACATCATATAAAGTGTACAGCAGTATATCAGATAGTAATTATACCCTAGTGGCAACCACCTCAAGTAATCAGGCGAACATAGGGACGAGAAGCAACTGGGGTTATAACTATATAAAATATAAAGCATGCAATACGTCTGGTTGTGGTGGTTTAAGTGCTTGGAGGCGGACATTATCTTATGGTTCACCTTATACAGCGGCGCCTTCAGCGGCAGTTGGTATCGTAACCCAAGGAGGCAAGACAACAATTAGTTGGCCTACAGTAGGACATGCAATATATCAAGGGACACATTACGAGCGGAAATATACTCGACCAAATGGCACTCAAGTTAATTTGAGCAATATTTCTCATATTGGTGGTACTAATCTTTATAGTTTTGAAACAGAAAATTTAACTCAGTATGGTACGTATACTTTTTATGTGCGAGGTTGTAACCCTCAACTGCCCTGTGGAGGTTGGGGAAAAACAACTGTTTCTGTTCCATTACCAATCCCGGATACACCTAGTGGCATTCCTAGTGTAGTTGGAGGAAGCTATCACCCATACAGCACTGTTATCAAAGTAACGCTTCCCTCTGTTACCAATGCCACATCATATAAAGTGTAAAGCAGTATATCAGATAGTAATTATACCCTAGTGGCAACCACCTCGAGTAATCAAGCGAACATAGGGACGAGAAGTAACTGGGGTTATAACTATATAAAATATAAAGCATGCAATACGTCTGGTTGTGGTGGTTTAAGTGCTTGGAGGCGGACATTATCTTATGGTTCACCTTATACAGCGGTGCCTTCAGCGACAGTTGGTATCGTAACCCAAGGAGGCAAGACAACAATTAGTTGGCCTGCAGTAGGGCATGCAATATATCAAGGGACACATTACGAGCGGAAATATACTCGACCGAATGGCACTCAAGTTAATTTGAGCAATATTTCTCATATTGGTGGTACTAATCTTTATAGTTTTGAAACAGAAAGTTTAACTCAGTATGGTACGTATACTTTTTATGTGCGAGGTTGTAACCCCCAACTGCCCTGCGGAAGTTGGGGACAAACAACGGCCTCTGTTCCATTACCTGTTCCAGATACACCTGATAACAATCCGACAATCGATAGTGGTCACTACCATGCATTATCTAGCGCTGTAGCAATAGACCTGCCCGCGGTAGCTAATGCCTCAACTTATAATGTTAAAGTTGAGACAGGAGAGCTTGACGGAAACAACTTGGTTGAATTGGCAGTGATAACTAATGTGACTGACACTACAAATTATACGGCGACCATCACGGGTTATCATTTTTTATCCTATCAAGCGTGCAATGCTTCCGGTGTCTGCGGTAGTTACGGCCCATCATTGCGTATCCAAGTTTATGGTACCCCAGGCGCACCAAAAAACTTCGTGGTGACCCCGTCAGAAAGCAGTCTTGGCAATACAGCAAGCTTATCATGGGTATTTAATGGCACTCGAGTTGGCGGTTATTATGAGTTAGTGGAAACTTTACCTAGTGGCGCATCAAGCTTACCGCTGGTCATTAATCAACCGGTAGGTGTTTTTGAGTTCAGTTCAGAAACGACGGCGTTTACCGAGTTAGGTGTATATGTCTATCAGTTAAAGGCATGTAATGATGCGAGTCATTGTAGTGATATGAGCAGTGTATCTTTAACTGTAGATTTGGCCGCGAAGTGGTCTACATCATCGACGACAGTAGGAGAAACGATATCAATACTCGGGATAAATGAAGCGGTGAGTTATTGTCAATCAGTGCAAAATAGAGATATTACCTTTACTCTCCAACCCTCTATTCGTTTTTATATGTCATCAAATGGAAGCTTGAATGATTGGCAATGTTTTGACGTTGAAGACAACCTAGTGCAAGAGTTTGCTGCACCGTTGACTATTGAGAAGCTTTCAGCTCCAAGTAATCTAAAGTAACTATCAGGGTTACCCGTTAGGAACGGTAGTGTGGATCGATAGGGTCCACGCATGAATTTTCACATCATACTTTTTGGAGTAGCTTTTTAACCATGTAACATATGCTTTCATGTCCTCTTCATCAGCAAAAATAACCTGACGATTATTACCCCGTTGAATGACATGCTCTGGCACACCTGCTGCTGAAGCACGTGGTTTTCTTGGCATCAATGCCTCCTAAAACAAAAATAGCCTACACCTTATCAGCATAGACTATTTAATTCGGCTCTGACCCCTTTTATTTTATAGAAAACTGAAACTCACATCCAATGATTGGAAAGAAGCGATAATGCGACTAAAAATCGCGCTACAGCAAGCGAATTATGATGCCATTTAATTCGTGGGGATCCCTCAGGCTCTGACCCCTTTTATTTCTTTTTTTATTTTGGGCAAAGAAAGTCTGTATAATATCTGCTTAGCTGAATTGAAGGAGAGTTTAGATTTGCCAGCTTCTAGTAAAGAAATAAAAAAAGCGAGTAAGTTTCTTAGCTTCATTCTAAGGCACTGCCCTGAAGATATTGGTCTTGAACTTGATAATAACGGCTGGGCTGATACTTCAGAGATTATTGATAAATCATCTTCTCAAATTACCTTAACTAAAGAGCTAATCGAAGAGGTTGTTCTTACTAGTGATAAGCAACGCTTCAAACTGTCTGATGACGGTTTAAGAATTAGGGCTAACCAAGGCCACTCTATAAACGTTAACCTTGATTTAACGCCCTCTCAGCCGCCAGAAGAGCTTTATCATGGGACAGCTAGCCGCTTCGTAAAGTCAATTACCGAAGAAGGATTGAAAGCAGGCCAAAGACAACACGTTCACTTATCAACTGATATTGATACTGCAAAATCGGTCGGTCAACGATATGGCAAGCCTGTAATTTTGAAGGTGGACTCAAAGAGCATGTTCAAGCAAGGCTTTACATTTTATCTATCTGATAACAATGTATGGCTTACTGAACATGTTCCCGCTGAATTTTTAACTGAACTATAAACTACTTCAGTCCCAATCTATAGTTTCTTCAATTGCAGAGCGAAACCAAGACCATACACTTTCAAACTCACCTTCACATTCCCAACCAGGAGAAGCAAAGTCGTGAATTATTAATACTTTCTCACCTTCTCCTTCAGCCCAACAAGCTATATCGTCATTATCTTGTCTAAAAGCGAAAGGAAACAGCTTTCTTGAAAGATACCGCTCCGAAAGCCCCTTATATCTACTGTAAACTTCCTTAGCATCCATAAGATGCCAAGGAGTAATATCTGTAATGTTTTGCTCAATAAGTCGGCAATATGCGTGAGGGTACTCTACCCAATCAGGTCGTTCATTTGATGCTAATTTGTAAATTTTATCACTCATTATGGATTAAATCCTGACATTGATTTGTGCGTACCAGTTACCGAAGAGCCATTTGGATACTGCCTCTTCCATGCCCCTTTTTGGTTACTAATTCGATTTAAGACTGCACTGCCCCAAGTATCACCTTGCAGGTTCCCACCAGCTCTGGTAGACGGAAATGCTTCATCAAATGCTCTGATATTTACCTTAGCATTGGTTTTAGATAAAGACGCAGCAAGCAACCGAGTATTATCTACTGCTGTTAAACCTCCATCAGGCATCCTAACTACATCAATGGCATCACCTTGCCATCCATTTGATTTCATACTTTTGGTTATTTCTGGCAATGTGTTTCGAACATTGCTTTGGCTAAACCTAACTGTGTTTGGATCTACACTCTTTGGAACACTACTCAAAGCCTCCTTAATCTTAACACCCAATTCGCCTAGTTTTTCAGCTTTTTTAAGGAGAACTAATGTCGCAACCCCAATGGTAGCTTCTTTTAAATCACCTTCGGAAACACTATCAAGTACATCAGCTGAGTCAGCTATTAATAACTCATTCCCTATCGAAACAACGATATATATAGTTGGACTCTTGTTTTCTACGGCATAATTATGAGCACGGTTAACCGCGTCTCGCATCATGGATGCTATTGCAGAGATAGACCCCGTATTTCGCCACAAAGCCACTCCTTTTCCAGAAACTAAAATGGACTCCATCGGATTGGGGTCTTCACTCTGGAAACCACTTGGATCCACAAAACTTAAAGGATTATTAAATACATAACTATAACGATTATAACTTTGAGTATTAAAAGGTGCCTGAATATAAATATCAGCACTTAAGAATCGACCTAATACAGGATCGTATACCCGACCATTCATATGGATGAGCTCTACCCCATCAAAATGTTCATGATCTGTAAATCCACGAGCAGACAGTTGTGGCGCAAAATCTTTGCCTTCTAATGCACCATCCCATTTTTCACTAACACGTTGGCCCCATGGATCGTTAGACAAAAACTCAATATCCATAATGTCTACAATGGCTTGCTTAGACTTGGCTACCACTGAACCAATGTGATCCCTATGGGTATATCGGTATTCCTGATTATTGTCATTGCCCGTACGTAGCACGAACAATCCGAAGTTCCCCAGGTTATGAACTTTTTCAGTGGTGCCATTTTGAGTAGTTTCTTCATAGATACTCCCCAAATAATAGGTGGTGCGACCACTGCTATCTTCGCGTTTGACGCGGGATTTATCTGCACCGTAAGTTACTTCTGACCATTTAGTTCCACTGCTCATACGAGTAGGCTTATTAAAATGACTATAATTGACTTCTTTAACCTTTGTATTACTGCTGTTTTTGGCCGAAGTCATATTACCCGCATCATCATACTGGTAGGTCAGGCCATTTGCTGTGGTGACAGCGTTGGGGCCAGCCCCATTTTGTCCATATTGATAAATACCAGTAACCCCAGACTTGGTTAAAATGTTACCTAAATCGTTATAAGTAAAGTCACCTTGAGTACAAGTGCCGAAACTAGAACCTTTAAGGCGGTTCATATTGTCGTAACAGAAACTTTGAGTAAAACCTCGTTTTACATCTTCTCGTGATTGAAGATTACCAATGCTGTCAAAGTCATAGTCGTGCTGTTGGATATTGATATTACCAATATGTGCATGAATAGTATCAATTCGCCCTGTTTCAGGTACATGGGTTTGGTCAGTGACCACTCCGTTTCCTAATGTGAATTGTGTTGTTTGCCCCCTAACGTTTACGGTGTTTGTGGTGTGCAATACAACATCATTTGGCCCTTTGCTCTGATACTGATGACCATAAGAATTATAGAAGTGCCCAAGGGTAAAGCCTGTTGGGTAAGTCCTTCCAATATCACGACTGAAATTGTCATAGTGATTAATTAACCTATAACTCTTGCCCACAGCAGTTGTATCAGTTTGACTTAATAACGAGCGGCTATTGTAGGTATACTCCTCAGTAAAGTTTGTGCCATCGCTATTTTTACCTGATATAGAGCCTAATAACCCCATTCCGTAGGTTTTATTGTCGTATATCCAGTTGTGAGAAAGCGCCTTGTCATCGGCATCATCAATACGAGTAATACGACGTTTTAATTTGTCATAGTGATATTGAGTGCGAATGTTATTGCCATCTGTTTCGGTGGCCAATAATCCAAGTGGGTTATAAGTGTAATTTAAGGTACCAGTATTTGGATCTGCCAATTGGGTTTTTCGGCCTAATGTATCGTAATCAAGCGTAATCAAAGTGCTCAAATCATTGTTAACTTGAGTAGACTTTAAATCACCAAAAGGCCAATAGGTCATATCTACTGGTGTACTGGCATTGTCTACACTTTGCATAACCCAGCCCGCTCCATTTTGAGTACGAGTTTGGATTTGCGCAGCTCTGTTTCTAATGGTTATAGTAAGACCATTGTATGTAACGGTTGAGTAGGAATTATCTGGGTAATCAGTACGCTGAAGTCGCCCTAAAATATCATATATTTTGTCAGTACTCAGTGCAGTACTTCCTTCATAAAAAGGTTCGGCTATATTGCTTATCTGCCCTTGTTTATCATAACTTTGCGCTGTATAAACAAAGCTACCAGTTAAGTTCTTGCTACGGGTACCAACCATTCTATCCTGGTAATCGTAGTATTCTCGTACCGCTGATTCACCCGATATTTTATATTGACTATACCAATATGCTTCATCATTATTCTCTATACAGCTAGTGCAAGAACGGTAATCATATGAAGCTATACGTCCGTCACTCAGTATCTGGATGTTTACTCTGCCTTGATCATCATAGCTAGTTGAAATTGGTAAATCATTTACATCAATACTACTGGTAACGGTTCCAAAAACGGGATGGTATACTTGGGTCGTGGTTTGTAGTTTAGGGTTAGTGGTTATTATGGTTCTAACACCATCGGCTGCTATAGTCTCGTCGATATCCGTTGTTCGACTAACGAAATCTAAGCCATCGTTTGTATGATTATTCCAAGACTCGACAATATTATTAATAGAACCATAATCATTATAAGTATATGTCTGTGTGTGTTTAAACGGGCTGTTAGTCCCCTCATCAGGTTCAATGGTCTTGGTATATAATTGCCCCAAGGCGTTAAAAGTTGTACCAACCGTTCGAGTTCTTTCATCTAACGATGCAGCGCTTTCTCCTACTGAAGAAGTAACTGCAACGTGGCCTACTAAGCCCTTAACCCATTGCGTAACAGATTCTTTGTTTGTGATCTGGCTGTTAACGGTATGAGTAGCCGTTAAAGCGGCGGCACTGGAGACTGCATCACAAGTGACTTTACGTTTTTGATATATCACACCGTCTGGACTTATATCTGTATCTGCTGTAGTCGTAAGTATATTGTTTGCTGCAGCGATGCAATCAAAGCTGGTTGTTGCATGGTTATACAACGCGTGGTTTTGCGTAGCGGTGCCATCCAAGTCATTGTATTGGCTAGTCGCTTTGTATATATAAGGATAATAATGAGGGCTGTCGAAATCACTATCCAAGTCATCATCATAATTACGTACCTTCCATTGGTATTGACTAGTTGAAAGTGTTTGTAAAAAATCTCCACGATTTTTGTCGGTTGCCTGTTCCGACTTGCTTTTAATACGCCCAGCTAATACATAATCATTAGTCGTTACTTGATGGTACTCAGAGATGGTTTTTTTCTCCCCTTTCCCAACAACGGTTTCGGTTTTTTCTATTTTTGCAAAACCTAATGATCCATAACCAAAACGATGGGTTCGGTCACCTTCATAAAAATATGATGAAGAAGATTCACCGTTTGCGCCGTCATCTTTGGTGACATTGGCCACCGCAGTTCGAGTGGAGAGGGTGTTTAAATCAGATACCAGGGCTACATTCGAGCTACCTGCTTCACTATACACATGTGAATACTCTTGAGTTCTACTCTCATATAAACCGCTAGGTAACGAGTCTCCTTTGGCGTATATTTTTGGACTAATCAGTGGCCTATAATTGATACTAATACTGTTACCTGAAGCCCCCTCCACAGCTTGAATTTGATTCGACTTTTGCGTGTAAAATTCTGTTATTCCAGATATGGTATATATGTTTTTCGTGCCATGAAAAACATCATCTATTAAAAATTCACTTACTCCATTATTGAGCGCGACGTTTCCACTGGTTAGGCCAAGTAAAATATTTGATTCATTGCTAGCTTCTCCAAATGGACCGATAACATCTAATTTACCATCGTCATTCATATCATGTAACCAAATGCGCGGCTCAAGAATATATGAAGGGTTGCAATATGTGTTGCAAGCAGGCCCAGTAAACGTTTGCTCTATCCATATAGTTGGGGCAAGAAAAGAGTTGCCAGTTGACAATGCTACTCTGACATTGAAATCCCATTCTGTAGACCATATAGGGCGAAAATCCTTAATAAATACGGCATCTGCGTGACCATCGCCATTTACATCAGCTAAATACTTAAATTCATTGTCAAAACTAAAGTCTGATTGCCAATTGTTGTCGACAACAAAGTTTTGCCCTGTATTTAAGGCAACTGTTCCATTAGTACTAAATAAATCTGGGAGTTTATCTCCGTTAATATCACCTACACTAATCATAGATAAGTTAGATGGATACTGACTATTTTCTAATCCGGCGTCTAAATCAGGCCATTGGGTTGTATTTATCCATGTCTGAAATTGGCCAAAACCTGAACCAGTATTAAGCGCCACATCTGCATTCAGTTGTTGACCTAATTGCACCGTAACACCTTGAGGTAATTCAGCTGGTACTCTTAATATATCGACTAAGCCATCTGCATTTATATCCGTTGTGATAATCCTAAATGATACATAATGACGAGTTGAGTCGCTGTTACCAGATTCTTGGAATTTTGTCCAAGTAGTCACTTCATCTCTAGTTAACGAATACTCTTCGCTGAAGATAAAGCCTTCGACTCCATCACTTAAATATGCTTTGTAGCCACCTATAGCGTTAGATAAAGGGTTAGGGGGCCATAGTAGATCGGTTTTACCATCACCATTTAAATCAATATACTCAGGGATAATTGGATGAGCATTAATACCTTCTGACACTGAAGAGGTTGAACCATGCTCTCTAGGTACATCAACTCGAGTGTCAAAAACAGTACCAAATACATTGTCTTCTAAAGTACTCCCATTAGAACTATAAGCAAAAGCTGAAGAAACACTACCGCAGTCTACTTGATTACAAGTGATCTGAGCATGATCAAGTTTACCGTCACCATCAAAGTCAACAAATACTTCTCCTGTCGCGTAGGATACGGGCAACGCGCTAGTAGTATACCCCATATAAACTAGTGTATCCGATACATTGCCGTTAAAGCCATCATCGTAACTAGTAGGTAATTCCTCAGTAGAGCGTTGTCTATCTGTCCAGTCAAATTCCAGCTCGTGTGCACAAGCTGCGTCTACTTTGTAACACTTGCCAACACTCGCTACACGACTGGTTCCAGAAAAACCATCAAAAATTTTATCGAAATAGGTGTTACCTGCAACCTGGTAGCCCAACTGGTACTGCCATACTCTGACGTTATTAGACTTTACTGTGATATTTTGTATACGTTTGTCCATTCTAATTAAACGGCCAGCCTGATACCGTTCTGATATATCAGGTCTGTCTGCAATCTCGTAATCAAACTCGACTTTATTGTTCGTACCTTGTGCAGCGTCGTTCTTGGTATACTCAATATGACTGATACGATGGGTACCATTGACTAAGTTTTTACTGTAGTGATAAGTAATATAATTGCCTGCAATATCTTGCATTTTATTAATGTGCCAACGCATAGCGTCGTTGCTACTGTCTTCCCATTGACTATCGCTTGTTGACCCTAAAGTGATTTTGCTACCACTCTTAAGCTCAACAGTCCATGCTGAAGGAACACTTGTATTAGTACCAATACGTTTGATCCTACTAAAAGATTCTTGTTCGGTTTTATATTCGCCTGCCGATACTTCAACTAGACGTTGCCCATCTAAGCAAAATTTGTAGTCGTCACCGTTATTGATACCACTAATATAACCATCACGTATTATGCTAGCAGAACATCGAGTGATAACTGACAATCCAGTTATAGACCAACCAACTCCAGCAATACCATTTCCACTATTACTGTTATAATTGAGGGCCAAATTTGGTTGTACGCCATTGATACCAACAGGTACATCAATCGGTATTTTATAGTTAAAAGAACCATCATTAGCAACAGATTCACTTCCTACTAATTTTCCATAATATGTACTGCCCGTTAGCGTATCGTTTTCAGGGTCAATGCCGGTATACGCTAGCTGAACAGAACCAAGAACAACGTTAGAAGATAGAGTTACCGGGGCATCAGCACTATATTCCGCCACATCTGTATTACACAATTTGCCATCCGTTGGATGGTCAATACAACCAATCACCCGGTAAACATACTCACCATCGGCTCTGTCGGTTAACGTGAGTGTGGCAGTATCATCATCAGTTTGAGTTTTGATGGCATTATCCCAATTAGGATCAGAGGCGAGCTTTTCTTCTAGCTGATACCCGTCTGCTTCTGAGATCCCGTCCCAAGTTAATGTGACGGTGTTGTTAGCTATTACCGGGCCAGTAAACAAAAGAGCCGCAGTTGCAATAAAGGCGTGTCTATACTGAGCAAATATGGTTTGTTTTTTATAAGTTCCATTTAAACGTTGAGAAACAATCATTATTCATTTACCTTTTTTAATTCAGCTGGCGCTGGTAATTTACTAATTTCTATTTCAGATTCCAAAAATTGACTTGGGTCTGTTGGATATCGGCCTCCAGTTAAGTCACTGCAATACCATTGTTTTTTGAATGTTCCGGTTGAATAAAACACTAGATTCTGGGAAGGTTCAGCCATCCCGTAACTACTAATAGTGTCGCTATCCCCCATCGTTCCGGTACAGCTGCTTACATGTTCCACATTCCACTCAAAAGTAACGGATTCTCCGACAGTAGCACTAGATTGTGACCATCCGAAAGCAATGACCTCAGGTGTTGGTGCTACAGTAATATTACGTATTTCCTCTACAGAGTAGTTCCCATCACTGCCTTTGGCTCTGTATAAAAGAGGATAATTTTCACCTACAGTCAAGTTGGTAAATGTATGAGAATACTCGCTACCATTGACGAGTTGTGCGGTTATCCATTCTCTATTGCCTAATTTGAATTCAACCTGACTAACCGTCACGCCAGTCACAATTCCTGCTGCCTCTGCCGTGGCGGTGAGAATGTCTGTCACGAGCACAACATGACCATCATTCGGTGTTTGCGGGGTAATCGACACTGACGTGTCTACTACGGATATAGTGCGACTCACCTCTACTGAATAATCACCATCACTGCCTTTGGCTCTATATAAGAGAGGGTAGTTTTCACCTACAGTCAAGTTGGTAAATGTATGAGAATACTCGCTACCATTGACTAGTTGTGCGGTTATCCACTCTCT
>NZ_JBPOFP010000117.1:0-13477 GCF_051252315.1 Paraglaciecola sp.
TAGACCAATTTAAAAAGACCCTACCATCCAGCTTAACCTTAAAAATTCATAACGTTAGCAAAGATATTTATGACGCTAGGTTTAACTTACTTAAAGACAATGCCATTAGTGGTTTAGTGTTAGTGTTTACTATCTTAATGTTGTTTTTACGTCCCAAATTAGCAATATGGGTTGTTGTAGGGATAGTTACTGCATTCGCTGGGGCTATTTGGGCTTTACCTTATTTTGGTATTTCTTTTAACATGTTGTCCATGTTCGCCTTTTTGATGGTTTTAGGCATAGTGGTCGATGACGCTATTATTGTTGGAGAGAGCGTATATTCGCAACAAAGAAGAGGGATAAAAGGCCATGAGTCTGCCAATATAGGTGTTAAAAATGTTTTCTCTCCTGTCGTTCTAGCAGTGCTAAGTACCATTATATTTTTTGTCCCTATGGTAAATGTACCTACTCAAGTTCAACCTTTCACTGTCCCAATCTTTTTTGTCGTTACTTTTTGTTTGTTATTTTCTCTCGCGGAATCACTACTCATTTTACCGGCTCATTTGGCCCATATGAAGCCAGAAAAAAAGAGTCGGTTTGTGGTGTTTCAAAAATTAGAAGCAGTGCGACATAAGTTTTCAGATGCGATGGAAAGTTTTGCTAGCGGTACCTATAAAAAAGTATTAAATAAATTACTCACAAGAAAAGGCAGTACGGTTTTAGGTTTTACTTTGTTATTTGGTGCCTCGGTCACTATGTTTGCTGCTGGCTGGTTAACCATGTCGTTCTTTCCGAATGTACCCGCGCCTTTCATTCAGCTCAACGCTAGTTTTGCAGACGGTTCGCCTTATCGGTATTCGACTGATTTAGCTGAATATATGAAAAAACAAGCCAGTGCTTTAGAAACTGTTCCTGAATTAATGGCGAAAAATGGAAACAAACCTTTTATTCATGAAATGAATACCTTAACCAATGGCAATCAAATTAGTATGTTTATTGGTTTAACACCCAGTGAAGAAAGAGATGTCACAGGAGAAGAAATTACTAAAAAATTACAAGAATTAATTGGTCCATTACCAGAGTTACAAAGTTATTCTTTACAATCTTCATTTGGCAATACGGCACCTGATATTCAACTAAATTTAAGTTTAAATAGTAACTCTGTGAAAGAGCAACAAGCTGCTGTGGAGGATGTTAAAAGTATTCTTGCGGCTTATGAAGGCATTGAAAATGTGCGAAGTAATTTAGATACAGGTCGATTAGAAGTTGAAGTTACGGTTAAGGATTATGCTCAAACTTTGGGTATTACTGCCCGAGATATTTCGACTCAAGTTAGACAAGCCTTTTTTGGTGAGGAGGTGCAACGGATCCCAAGATCTAAAGAAGACGTTAAAGTCATGTTGAGATTTCCGCTACATCAAAGAAAAACATTAGACACACTAGACGACATGCGTATACGAACTGCTCAAGGGGATGAAATCCCGTTAGAAGCAGTGGCTGTCGTGAACTTGGTTCCAGGTACAAGCACTATTAGAAGAACGGATAGAATTCGAAATATTACGATTACCGCGGAAGCTGCCGAAGGTGTTGATAGTGGTAAAATTGTTGAACAAATGCTTGCCAGTTACCTAGATAAATGGAAACAAGATTACATAGGGTTTGATATTTCTTCCGATGGAAATTTACGGGCTCAGGCTCAGTTTGGTGATAGTTTTGCCAAAGATTTCCTATTTGCTTTTGTTATAGCTTTTTCTTTATTTGCTATTTCATTTAAATCTATTTTTGAACCCCTGTTAGTTTTGGTTGCTGTTCCTTTCGGGTTTATGGGGGCCGTCTTTGGGCACTTAATTGGTGGTTATGATATGAGCTTATTTTCATTTATGGGATTTTTAGCTTGTTCTGGGGTAGTAGTAAATGACAATTTAGTTTTGTTAGAACGAATTAATCAGTTGAGAAAACAAGGTTTATCTGCATTTGAGGCGGCATTAGCTGGTGGAGTTGACCGTTTTCGTCCTATTGTATTAACTTCGTTAACTACCTTCATTGGATTATTACCCATAATGTTTGAGCGCAGTACCCAAGCCTTGTTTCTAATTCCTATGGTGATTTCTTTAGCGTTTGGCGTGTTGTTTTCTTCAGTTATAACCTTGTTGATGATCCCCTGCGCGTATTTGGGCGGCTGTTCCATTGGCGATAGAGCTAAACAATTAAGCCAGCGTTTTAAGCATAAGTTTTTTAACAATAAACATGAAAATAAAGTGTTAGATAATTAACCCAAGTTAGTTATCTAACAAAAATGGAAGTGAATTTTTGCCACACAATTAACAACTAAGTTGGGTACCTGCAGCGTTTTCATATATGCCGTTTTTATCGCTATCAGTACTCATTTTGACACGCCCTTGTGCAGTTACCGATAAAGAACGGGCATATTCTGCTTTTTTATCTTTGTGACAAAGCAATATTTCCGCTGCACTAACCGTTTGACCATTTTCCTCAAAAATAATACTGTTCTCTGTGCTAGTAATCACGTTATTTTCAGAAGCAGCGGCGACACTTACAATCAGTTCTTCAGTGCTAGCACGAATAGAGTTATTATCACTATCAATGAATGCCATTTTGGGGTTATTCCAATCTGTGGTGCAATTTGAGTAGTCAACCGATGGGCATACTGTCACTAAAGTCTGTTCGTCTATTGCCTGATGACGTGCATACTGGACTAGGGCACTAATTTCATTAATTTCAGCCACGATACGATTTTTTATTAATATACTTTGAATGCTTGGGCCAACAGAAGTTAAAATAATAGTTACTATGGCAAGAGTGATCATTAATTCAACAAGTGTCACGCCATTTTGATGTTTCACGTCATTAGCTCCAATTTATATATACCTCAAATAATATAAACTAATTAGTGAGATATTAGGGTATAAATTATTAGTGAATGGTTATCCACAATATACATACATGCACGGTTTTAATAAAACCACGGTTTAGAGAGAAGATATGCACAGTCAAACTATAATTGAAGAAATGCGAGTATTACCAAAAATTGAAGTCGAGTTTGAAGTGGCAAGGCGCGTAGATTTTATTAAATCCCATTTAGTTAACAGCCATACAAAAACCTTAGTATTAGGTATTAGTGGCGGTGTAGACTCGTGTACTTTAGGTCGTTTGGCTCAACTTGCTGTAAATGATTTAAATAATGACCAAGGTTCAGGATATCAGTTTGTTGCGGTACGTTTACCTTATAATATTCAAGCCGATGAGGTAGATGCGCAAGCCTCGATTGATTTTATTCAACCAAGTAAAAGTTTATCTGTAAATGTTCAACCAGGCGCTGATGCTATTGATCAGGCAACAGTAGAAGCTATGGCTAATACTGGTTTGTTACCTGATAGTGAAGCTAAACAAGATTTTGTGAAAGGTAATGTAAAAGCAAGAACACGTATGGTTATTCAATATCAAGTAGCGGGTTTGTTGAATGGATTAGTTTTAGGAACCGATCACTCTGCAGAAAACATTACGGGTTTTTATACCAAATACGGTGACGGTGCTTGTGATATTGCGCCTTTATTTGGATTAAACAAGCGTCAAGTGAGGCAAATTGCCAGTTATTTAGGTGCACCAGAACACGTTGTAAATAAAGCTCCTACTGCAGATTTAGAGAGTTTATCTCCACAAAAGTCTGACGAGCAAGCACTTGGTTTAAGTTATGATCAAATTGATGACTTTCTAGAAGGTAAACCTGTCGAAGAACATGTTTCAAATAAATTAATTGATATTTTTGTAAAAACACAACACAAACGTATTCCTATTCCAACTATTTATGATTGATTTTAATCGAGAGGCCATATGAAAAGAATCGAAGCTATAATTAAACCTTTTAAAATTGAAGATGTGAGAGAAGCGCTATCAGAAGCTGGCATTAATGGATTAACTGTCACTGAAGTTAAAGGTTTTGGACGGCAAAAAGGTCACACAGAGTTATATCGTGGGGCTGAATATAAAGTAGACTTTTTACCTAAAGTTAAAGTTGAGATTGTTGTGAATGACACTCAATTAGAAAGAAGCATTGAAGCGATCAGAGGTGCTGCAAAAACAGGAAAAATTGGAGATGGAAAAATCTTTGTAAGTAACGTTGAAAGAGTTATCCGAATTAGAACAGGTGAAGAAAACGAAGATGCCATTTAATGGAATAGGTATAGCTCATTTTATTGAGTATTTTTGAATAAAAAAACGCGCTTTAAAAGCGCGTTTTTTGTGCATAAGACTGGATGTCTTAGCTGATAAAACTGCTATTTGGGTAGTTTAATTTAAGTGTCTTCATAGCGTTATCTTTTAGATCATCTAAGTTCAATTGATCATAACACTCGACCATTATTTCTAGCGCTTCTTGAACATGTTTAGTGTCGTAATAGTTTTCAATAACATAACGGCCTCGATTTGCTGCTGCCACAAAGGCTTCGCGGCGCATGTAATACCGTGCAATTGCTATTTCATATTTGGCTAAACGACTTTTAATATGCAACATACGCTTTTGAGCATCTGCAGCATATTTACTATTTGGAAACTTTTCTATTAAACGACGAAAATCGTTAAAGGCTTCTCTAGAGTTGCTTGGATCTCTATCTGAACGATCTATGCCAATTAATTCTTGAAATAAGTTTCTATCGACTTCCATATTGGTTAAACCGCGCATATATATAGCGTAATCAACATCAGAGTGGTTAGGGTTTAATCTAACAAAACGATCAATAATGGCTAATCCTTCGTCAGTTTTCCCTGTTTTGTAATAGCCGTAGATTAAATCTAACTGTACTTGATGAGATAAAGGTCCAAATGGAAAACGAGAATCTAAGGAACTAAGCGCTTCTGTTGCTGCTCCATAGTTACCGATTTTCATCTTATTTTTGGCGTCTTGATATAATCCCTGAGCACCTTGATTTTTAAGTATTAATTCAGCGTCTTGTTCATCTGGAGCAGAGGAACACCCAACAAAAGCAACTAATGCGCCGGTTAATAAAATATCTTTTAATTTGATTTTACTGATCATATTACTCTTAATTTCTCTCATTTCTTCATTCGATTAGTGATGTTTGATTCATTAGGATTAAAAATCCGGTAGAATACGCTTTTACCTAAACGATATTTGTCACGCATTCTACCCTAGCATATGGGGCTATGCACCAATAAATCGTCGCGAAACAAATTCAGGATATTCAAAGCATGTCTACTGCCCATGAAAAAATACAACTACAGGCCCATGTGCCAGAAAATTTACTCGGCAAGAGGTTAGATCAAGCTTTAGCCGAAATGTTCCCTGATTTTTCAAGATCTCGGTTAAAAGAATGGATTTTGGCGAATTATGTGAAAGTAAATGGGCACATATTGAACAAACCTCGAGAAAAACTCGTAGGTGAAGAGTTTATTGAAATTAATGCTGAAATTGAAACTCAAGTTCAACATGAAGCTCAGGATATTGATTTAAATATTGTCTATGAAGATGAACATATATTAGTGATCAATAAACCCATGAACCTAGTCGTGCATCCAGGCGCAGGTAATGGTGATGGTACTGTGTTAAATGCGTTATTAAATCATGCTCCAGAAATCGCCAATGTACCCAGAGCAGGTATAGTTCATAGGTTAGATAAAGATACGACGGGTTTGATGGTTGTTGCCAAAACCATTCCAGCACAAACTCACTTAGTGGAGCAGTTGCAAGCAAGAGAAATTAGCCGCGAATATGAAGCTGTGGTTATTGGAACTATGGTTGCAGGTGGTACAGTGGATGCGCCTATTGGTCGTCATCAAACTAAACGTACGAATATGGCCGTCAGAGAATCAGGCAAGCCAGCAGTTACTCATTATCGCGTTATCGAAAAGTTTAGAGCGCACACGTATGTAAGATTAAAACTTGAATCAGGCAGAACTCATCAAATTAGAGTTCACATGTCGCATTTACGTTATCCTCTTGTAGGCGACCAGGCTTATGGCGGGCGACCTAAACCTCCTAAGGCCTGTAACGATGAAATGGTTGAGATGTTAAGAAAGTTTCGACGTCAAGCGTTACACGCTATTCAATTAGAATTAACCCACCCAGTGACAGGAGAATGGTTAAGTTGGAAAGCACCATTACCTAATGACTTTACTGAACTTCTAAGAGTTTTACGTGACGATAAAGCTGAACACGGTACAGGTGAGGTGTAATTCTTAATGTTTGATACCGGGAGCTTGCTCGATTCTAGTTTCGTGTTGCCAGAATGGCCTGCTCTTCGAAATGTTGTAGCATATACAACCACAAGAATTGGAGGAGTGAGCTGTGCGCCTTTCGACTGTTTAAACATTGCTAAACATGTAGCGGATGACGTTAGGGCGGTTGAGATAAATCGCTCTTTATTACCCAATCAAGCACATTTCTTTTGGTTAAAACAAACCCACAGTACCCACTGTATAAATTTAGCTAATGTAAACAATACAAACAATGATCAAGTTGAAGCCGACGCTTGTTTTAGCACGTTAAAAAATCAAGTTTGCGCGGTTATGACTGCCGATTGTTTACCCATTTTAGTGTGTGATACCGATGCCACAATTGTCGCCGCAATTCATGCTGGATGGCGAGGCTTAGCAGATGGAGTGGTTGAAAAAAGCATTAATAAACTTCAAGTAAATCCAATCAACTTAATGGCTTGGATGGGGCCGGCCATTAGCCAACCTTACTTTGAAGTTGGTCAGGATGTGAAAGACTTATTTAGCGACTATCCTGCAGCTTTTCGTCGAAATAACTCTACAAATGAAAAAAAATATTTTGTCGACTTATACCAGATTGCTAAACAGAAAATGCTCAATCTTGGGTTAAAAAATGTTTATGGTGGAGATAGATGTACCTATTCAGAAGATGAGTATTTTTTCTCGCACCGAAGAGCCACGCACAAAGGCTTGATACCTGGCTTTCAACATATAACAACCGGCCGCATGGTGAGTGCTATTTATCTTAAATGATACATTACCACAAATCTAAATAACCCTACTTTTACTGCTGTTTTTAACGTTTGCTATTGATTAGTCAAAAAAACGTACCCATAACAATTTTATCAAGCAAAATATTTTAGAGAACAAATTATGAGACTAGATAGCTTTACCAGTAAGTTTCAAATGGCACTTTCGGATGCTCAATCTTTAGCGTTAGGCCGTGATCACCAATATATTGAACCCGTACATTTAATGACAGCTTTGCTGAATCAGCAAGGCGGTTCGGTTCGCCCACTGTTTGATTTAGCCCAGATTAATGTCAACAGCTTGCGCTCTGCATTATCAGAAGCCGTAGATAAATTGCCTAGAGTAGATGGCACAGGGGGGGATGTTCAGTTAGGTAAAAGTACAGTTGTGTTACTTAATTTAAGTGATAAATATGCGCAAAAAAGAAAGGATGAATACATTACTTCTGAAGTCTTTGTGCTTGCAGCAGTGCAAGATAAAGGTGCTTTGGGGGAAATTCTCAAACAACTGGGTGCTGATCACAGTAAGTTAGAAGGAGCGATTGAAAAAATGCGTGGTGGTCAAAAAGTGACTGACCCTAACGCCGAGGACGTCCGTCAAGCACTGGATAAGTTCACCACAGATTTAACTGAACGCGCAGAGCAGGGGAAATTAGATCCGGTCATCGGCCGTGACGATGAAATACGTCGAACCATTCAAGTATTGCAACGTAGAACCAAAAATAATCCCGTGTTAATTGGTGAACCTGGTGTGGGTAAAACAGCTATTGCAGAGGGGTTAGCACAACGAATTATCAATTTAGAAGTGCCCGAAGGGCTAAAGAATAAGAGAGTTTTGTCTTTAGATATGGGCGCTTTAGTAGCGGGGGCTAAATTTAGAGGTGAGTTTGAAGAACGTCTCAAAGCGGTTTTAAACGAGCTTAGCAAAGAAGAAGGACGAGTCATCTTATTCATTGACGAACTGCATACTATGGTGGGTGCAGGAAAAGGCGAGGGGGCAATGGATGCGGGTAATATGCTAAAACCTGCTTTAGCCAGGGGAGAATTGCATTGCGTAGGTGCAACTACTCTAGATGAGTACCGCCAATATATTGAGAAAGACGCAGCGTTAGAACGTCGATTCCAAAAAGTATTGGTCGATGAGCCTAGCGTAGAAGATACCATTGCCATCTTACGAGGACTAAAAGAGCGATATGAGTTACATCATTCAGTTGAAATTACTGATCCCGCTATTGTTGCGGCCGCATCTTTGTCACATAGGTACATCAGTGATAGGCAGCTACCCGATAAAGCCATTGATTTAATTGATGAAGCCGCATCTAGCATTCGTTTACAAATGGACTCTAAACCCGAAGAAATGGATAAGCTGGAACGGAGAGTTATCCAATTAAAGCTTGAAGAACAAGCCCTAGCTAAAGAAAAGGATGAGGCCAGTCATAAACGCCTAGAAGCAATAGAGTTGGAGCGAGAGCAAGCTGAACATAAGTTTTCGGAATTGGAGAAAGTTTGGATTTCAGAAAAACAAGCAATGCAAGGCACACAATCTATAAGATCGGAACTCGAGCAAGCAAAGCTCGATTTAGAAATTGCTCGTCGTGCATCAGATCTGAGTAGAATGTCTGAGTTACAATATGGGCGTATACCAGAGCTAGAAGCTAAGCTAGAGTTGGCGTCTGAATCAGAAACTCAAGAAACTACCTTGTTGAAAAATAGAGTGACTGATAATGAGATTGCCGATGTGTTATCTCGCTGGACGGGCATACCAGTATCTAAAATGCTTGAGGGTGAAAAAGCTAAATTATTGTCAATGGAAAGTGCACTTCATGCTCGTGTAGTAGGACAGAGCGAAGCGGTAAATGCTGTTTCTAACGCAATTCGCCGTTCTAGAGCCGGATTGTCGGATCCTAATCGTCCTATTGGCTCATTTCTATTTTTAGGTCCTACAGGCGTAGGTAAAACTGAATTGTGTAAAACCTTGGCAAATTTCTTATTTGATACTCAAAATGCCATGGTGAGAATCGATATGTCGGAGTTTATGGAAAAACACTCGGTATCTCGTTTGGTAGGAGCACCTCCTGGTTATGTTGGGTATGAAGAAGGAGGTTACTTAACTGAAGCGGTAAGGCGTAAACCTTACTCAGTGATCTTGCTAGATGAAGTCGAAAAAGCGCATCCAGATGTGTTTAATATATTACTGCAAGTATTAGATGATGGAAGGTTAACAGACGGGCAGGGTAGAACAGTAGACTTTAAAAATACGGTAATAATTATGACCTCTAATCTAGGCTCTGATGTTATCCAAGAAGCCAGTCAAAATAATAATTATCAACAAGTGAAAGATCTCGTCATGGAAGTCGTGGGAACACATTTCAGACCAGAGTTTTTGAATAGAGTGGACGACACAGTCGTCTTCCATCCGTTAGGTATAGAACAAATTACCTCTATCGCCAAAATTCAGTTATCTACACTTAGAAGTCGATTAGCTGAGAAAGGTTACGGTTTAGAAATGAGCGGTGACGCTTTAAATAAGTTAGCTGAAGCTGGATTTGATCCGGTTTATGGTGCAAGGCCTTTAAAGCGAGCTATTCAAACTGAAATTGAAAACCCGTTAGCGGAAAAGATTTTGTCTGGCGATTTGAAAGAGGATAGTAAAATCAGAATCGATGCTGATGAAAATGGATTGATTATATCTTGAATAAAAACCGCGGCTTATTACCGCGGGTTTTATTAGTTCAGAGTATTTTTAGTTAGTCTGCACATTTCAGTTTATAGGTAGCCGAAGTCTTTGATCTTTTAGGTTGGCTACCATCAAAACGCTGAATGTATTGATAATCCTTATTTTGATATTTATGGGTTAGTCCCCAATCAAATATTTTAAAAGGCTGTTTACTGTTGTCGTTTTTCCTCAACAGTCCCATTGCATGGGGCGCAGATTTTATATTGGCAAGTATTTCAAAATTAACCCCGTCTTTTGCCCATTGCACCGTGTTTCTTTCTGGCCCATCTGTTGTGATCAAAGAGCCTATGCCACCATCATAGTGCCAAATTGCCACTTCGTGCCCACTATTTGATATGGGGTTGAAAGGTGATTTAGTAAACGGACCAAATGGTGAATCGGAAGTGGCGACACCGTGGCGTATTTCACGGCCACCAAAAGTGATTTCCCAACCCATCTGTTCTCCTTTGTAATACAGGTGAAACTTGCCATTAAAGAAGGTTAAATAAGGGTCATGAACTTTATGACTATCAAAATCTCCCTTATTAATCACACTAAATCTATTGTGTGGGTCGTCGCCTAACCATTGACCATTATCAGCTGGGCTTAAGATTGGCTCAGGGTGTTTTTTCCATGGCCCCCATGGAGACGATGAAGATGAAATACCGACTTGGTTCTTAACTCTTTGAATATAAGGAGATTTTACTGTTTGATAGACTAAGTAATAGGTGTCTTCATGTTTAAATACTTCTGGGGTAAACACCGATCTGTCATCAAACTCGCCTGCTTTTCCGCGCTCTACAGCTGCTTTATGTTCTTTCCAAGTTATCCCATCTTTGGAAGTAGCGTGCCAAACATCTGTGTAATCCCAAGGCCAAGTTTTGTCGTCAAAATTGTCGGTGAAGCCTTTACTTGGACCTACCGATCTTGAATACCAAGTATGATACAAACCGTCTTCATATAGTACTGAACTTGGATCTCTTCTTGTAACCCCTTTTTCGTATGCAAAATCGCCTTTTAAGTCTCGTACTCTAAATTGCCCATACCAATTGTTATTCCTATCTGGCCAAGCTAAAGCTCTTTTTGACGCAGTACTTAAGTATTTTTCATTTGTTATACCTAAACGCTCAATTTTTTCGTCATAGCTTTCATTCAAACAAACATCACTTTCAATTGCCGACTGTGCCGTTAAATTAGAACCACATGCATTCAGAAAAACAATTGAGGTTAGAAAAGTACCAAGGGTAGTTAGAAATTTCATTAAATATTCTCTCTCTATTTAAGATGTAATTTAAACACGGTGGCAATGTCATTCATGCCTGCTTTTGGCATAGTTAAATTAAATGAGTAGGAATCATCTAACCATTTAACCTCAGTATTACTGCCTAACATTGTGACTTTTTTCACCTCAGAGTGCGGTGCATAGCGATGTCTGCCTAAAGCTTTGATTTTCACTAGGCTACCTGGATTGGGTTGCCCTAAGAAAAATACATACATTGCCTTACCGTCTTTGGCCACGGTAAACCTTACGTCTTTAGCTGAATAGTTAATTTTTGCAGATTGACCATCATGGCTACTAGATTTACTACCAGCTGATCCGTAACCATAGGTATCAAAAGGTCGAGTCCCATAAACGGCTTCTCCATGAGTTTTTAACCATTGACCAATTTGTTTTAATGCATCTCTTTGTTCCTGATTTATAACGCCTTGGGCAGTGGGTGATACATTCAGCAAAACGGTGCCATTTTTGCTCCATACGTCAATCATATTACGGATCACTAAGCTAGGATCTTTATAAGTTTCCCCTTCAATGTATGACCATCTACTTTGACCTAGCGTGATATCTGTCATCCATGGCATTGGGTGTAGGTCCCGTCGACCACCTTGTTCAAAATCTAATACGCTCAAAGACATAGGCATGTCGTTATGTTTATGTACAGTCACCACTTGTTGATTGGTCTTTTCTGCGTGATTAAAATAGTGCGCAGCCATTTCTTGTCTATATGACTCAGGTAACATGTTCATCCAAGAATCAAACCAAATTATATCGGGTGAATAAGTGTCGACTACCTCATTAATTTGATCTAACCAGTACTTATTAAATTCGTCAATTGTGTCGAAATTACCGAATAATTTAGCTAGTTTAGGATCAGTGGTTGTAGTAGGAGAGCCCTCATAAAAAGGGTAATGACTGTTAAAGTCCTTTACTCCATTGGCTCTAGGTCCTTTGTTTCTTTGACCGTTTCTTGCATGATGGAATGTCGCTAGGGTTTTAATATCTTGTTTTTTCAATTCAGAAAATAAATCACCTAGTATGTCTCTTTTAGGCCCTAATTCTGCCGCGTTCCAAGGGTTAACTTGGCTATCCCACATAGCAAAACCATCATGATGTTGGGCAACGGGGCCAGCAAATTTAGCACCTGAAGATTTAAACAACTCAGCCCACTCAATTGGATCAAACTGTTCAGCAGTAAACATTGGAATGAAATCTTCATACCCAAATTGCTCCACTGGACCATAAGTTTTTGTATGGTGCTTATTTACCCGGTGACCTTTACGGTACATATTTCCAGGATACCAAGCTGAACCATAAGCTGGGACACTATAGGGTCCCCAATGAAAGTAGATCCCTAACTTTGCATCTTGAAACCATTCAGGTGCAGCTTGGTGTTTCTCTAATGATTTCCAGTTTGCTTCATATTTCTTGGCAGGTGCAGTACAGGCAGTAATTAGAAATAAAAGTGTTAAGGTGAATAGGTTGGTAATATTTGGCTTACAAACAATATTTTTGACTTTAAGCATAATGTTTACAATTAACTAAGTTTAGTCAACCATATACTAAAATGCTATTTGGTCGAATGTGAAATCAGGAATTTACATATAATTTACGTTTAAAGCTATCGTTAGTTGGCTTAGGATAAATAAAGTAGTACTTGTGAATTTTAGACAAAAAAATACCGCAAACATCAGCGGTATTTAACTATTTAGGACATTACTCATTTTAGATATGTTGAGAGACTTCACTTTTCTTTAATCTGTGTCTAACGGTAAACCCTAATGCGATAAATAATATTGCTAAAGTAGTTGGCTCTGGTACTTCAGTGGCCTTGAAAGCTAAGTTGTCAATGGCGCCTGATCCAGGCATGTTAATGATCAATCGTTTAACATTGCTAACACCAGAGAAAACTTGACGTACAAACTGCCCATCTCCCATGGTTGGCATGTAATTATTTTGGTGAATTTCGTTATTACTTTCATCAAAAAATTGAATGGCATAATATTTTACATCTTGGTTAACTTGATCTTCTATATCAAAGAAATCAATGTTTAAAATATCAACTAAGTTTGTAAACTGAAATTCAAAATAACCTGCGGCTCGAGTCCCTTCATCGTCAGGGTGGTTACAAACACCATCACTGCAGCCCCATCCATTCTCTTGTAAAATTAATACATTCCCTGGATTACTTGCCCCGCTATAACCAGGCATATTTAAAGCGGTATAGCGATAATCACTATCGACGTCGTTATAATCGTTATTGTTATTGTTGAACTCTAGATCATTGTCTCTTGAACTGTTATTTAAAGTATTGAAAGCGACTTGCCTATTTAAAATGTCTGGGTTATCACCTTTATAATTCACACTACTAATACTCACTCCATGGGAGTTTAAGTATTCATTATCAATAATCTGTCCATCTTGAAAGGAATCAAAATCTAATACGCTGACTGTTGCGTGAGAATAGGTAGACAGGCACAACAAAGCTATTAATAAGCTGGTTACAGG
>NZ_JBPOFP010000118.1:0-13385 GCF_051252315.1 Paraglaciecola sp.
AGTTGAAGGCTTCTACCTTAAATGAAGCCCAAGAGCTCGTTGATAGCATAGTATTTGATACAAACTGGTTAGGTTCAACGATTAAGGACATTGAAAAAATACTGATTTAACCTGAGCTTTGGATAAGAAATAGTGTTTCAAGGCATCAAGAAGATCTATGGTATTTTTTCTTGTTAGGCTAACAAACTCTGCCATAAATCCCACACTTGTTGTTGGTCTTCAGGCTCTAATTCATTATTGCTAAAAGCTTGTTGTAAGCTGTTTTGCATGAGCTCATCTAGCTGACTCACCTTTGTCATATCTTGCACTTGGCTTTGCCCTGCCATCACGGCAAAATGCCCTTGTAAGTAACTGGAAATAAACAATTGTTGATCACTCCCATCAACTACCACTTGATCTAATTTTTGCTCAACATCACTGATGAATGTCGATAATTCTGATTGCCTAACACTTGACGTCAAAACAACTCCTATCTAAAAAAACTAATTAAAATTTGCCACTGGATAGAGCACTTGATCACGATACCCTGTTATCACTGTGATTAATCCGGCTAAATCTTGGTTAACCTGATCGTTACTAGAATCCACAATTAGTGGCTTACCCGCTAAATTAGCCAACTTGGTTTTTGTGGCCACTAATAAAATATCTTGTTTGTCTAATGAGTTTAAAAAACCAGCGCTTAACTGCTGATTTCCACGTCCTAAAACATGCCCCTGCCCACCAATAAGTGTAAGTACCAACTTACACTTATTACCTTGTGTATGTTCAATAAGCTGCTGACTCGTCACATCACTCGCCAACAATTTTTGACCTTGAATTAAATCAACACCCAATAAGGTATTGTGGATCCCTAACTCTTGCATAATAAACTCAACAGTAGAGCCAGAACCCATTACAAATATATGCTCCGGATTGTCTTGCATCTCTTCGATGACATGAGCCGCAATGTCGGCTAAGACTAATTCATCTGATTCTTTACCGCCCATTTTAACCGCTTGAATATATTGCACTTCTGTAGGCACTTGCATCTCACCAAATTGTTTGGCCTTTACTTTGCCTTGGCGAAACAAATCTTCATCAATATCCATGACTTCGGCATCGTTAACACTCACAATATTGCCTTGAATAACTTGTTCTAATACTCGTCCTGCCGCCTGCGGTGTAACTGCATAAACTGCCGAATGGATCTTACAACCTGCTGGCACACCTAACACGGGGATAGAATTATTCACCAACTGACAAATATTACGGGCGGTACCATCTCCACCAGCAAATAAAATTAAGTCTACATTTTCCAAGGCCAAAGCTTGAACGGTAGCTTGGGTATCGATACTTTCTGTTTGTGTTTTTGGGGGCTGATAAACACAGGTATGAGCAAACCCGAGTTGCTCCGCTAAATCTTGCCCCATTTCACCTGATGCTAGATACACATGTATTTTGTCTTTTAAGTGTGCGATTTTTTCTAAGGCTAACTTAGTTTTTTCTCCTGCAAGCTTTTCAGCGCCCATTGAAAGCGCTCTAGCACGAATATCCGCCCCATCGCTGCCTTTTAACGCTAGCGCACCACCAATGCCAGCATATGGATTGATCACTAAACCTAATTTAAACATATAACTCTTCTTCGCTTTGTCTTTGCCAAGTAAAGTGTTGAACAGTTAATGGCCTGCTTTGATAAAAATCTTGTAATACTTGAATGAAAATCGCAGCTCGTTTAGGAAAACCAGAAGACAGATACAATTGTGCTTGGGATTGCACCGCTTGCTGAAATCCTTCAACATCAACTGGCGCACCATTTAAGTTGTCTGTGCTTACTCTAAAACTTTTACTCGCAGCGCAAGACAAAGCCCACTCTACCGCTTGTGGTTTAACTTCTACTTTTTCAAATTTAGCTTGCTGCTCTGCATTACGGCCATCTGGGCAATACCAATATCCATAATCCTCCAATAAACGTCTTTCTTTGCCCGCTATACACCAATGGGCAATTTCGTGTAGTGCGCTAGCAAAGTATCCATGGGCAAACACAATTTGATGTTTTTCTTGGGCTTTTTTTGCTGGCAAATATATAGGCTCGTCATCACCTTTCACTAAAATCGTTTGCTCACTTTCAGAAAAAGTCTGGTTAAACAAAACAATAAGATCTTGATATGTGTGGATGGGAGTCATGCCGCTGCTCGAAGAGTGAATCAGTATATTACAAAAGTATTAATAGGATATAATACCATTAGCTCAACGAATAGTAATAAGACTATTGAAAACACGGGTGTTTTAAGCCAGTCTAGGGACTGTTGACCCTATTATAAAAATAAAAATTGAGTATTAACTCAGAGCAAGCTGAATTAAGAGTCATGGAAAGTTTAAAAAAACAAATTGTCCGACATATTCATGGTTTACTAACCATGCAAGAGATTGCTAAAAAATCTGATTTAAACGAATCAATTAAAGCGATACAGTCCTATCAAAAGTTACGTTTTTTAGACACTCATCAATCTTTGTACAAAACTAAAAACAATAATCCCATTCTGATTTTTTTGGCAGAGCAATTATTTGGTTCGTTAAACTTCAACCTATCTTTAGGTGATCCCATTGAAAACATGGATAAATCATTACGCTATATTCCTAAAGATGCACAAAAGGTATTAGCCGCTTTATTACAGCTAAAAGCGCTTTGTTTGGAGTTAGATTTTGACTTAGCGCAAAGATTAAAACATTCTGAAATAAATGCAGACACTTATGATCTGGCTTACGTCGCGGAAAATAATTATGCATTACGACAAAAACAAATAGAGGCGATTAACACCTTCCATCAACAACTACACTTTTTAACACGGATACGTGGGATCAGTTTTTTATTTTTTATATATCAAAAACCTGCCTATAAGCTTGGTTTTCAGGAACTGTTTAACACCATGAAAAAAGGGTACGAGTCATACCAAGAATTAACTAAACCCGATGAGTTTATCAATACTCTGATGTGTAATGAAACTCAGGTTATGCAAAATTATTTTCAAACGCCCCCTGTCAATCAAGCTCAAAATTAAATGACCATAAATTGGCGGTACACAAATCCATTTATCAAAACTTGGCAAGTTAACGCTGAACAAATAGATCATTATCAACATGCCAATAATGTTGCTTATGTAAAACAATTAGAAACCACAGCTTGGGCACATTCGAATCAATTGGGGTTAAATATTGAATTGTACCAATCTATTGATAGAGGCATGGCAATTAGCCGTCATGAAATCAACTATTTAGCTGCTGCCCATAAAGATGACAAAATTGACTGTGCAACATGGATAGTAGCGTGCGACGGTAAGTTAAAACTTGCTAGAGAATTTCAATTTATTCGCCAATCAGACAAACTGACTGTATTAACCGCTCGTACGGAATTTGTGTGTATTGCCTTGTCTACTGGAAAACCCAAACGTATGCCAAGGGCTTTTTCAGACATTTATTGTCCCGCCGTTGTTAAAGCCCAAACCAATGAATAAGTGGATAGTGTTATTGAGCGTTTTATTGATCGGCTCGTTGAGTTTGAACCTAAACCTTTGGTTAGAACGACAATCGAATAACCTTAACAAAATTCAATTCTCTGAAAATAACAGCACGCAAAAACCTCTAAAGTTTAGCTCAGATAAACCGCTTTCTACTGACTCCAACAATTCAAACGAACCTGTTATTCAAAGACCAGAAATAATTCAATCCCAGAACCCATCTCTCCTTCAAGAGTTTGATACATCACAATTAAGTAGAGAAGAGCTGCTACACCAAGCTAACCTTTGGTTAAAAGAAAAAAACACAGGGGCTTTGGCAACATTACTCACTACCTACCTAAAACAATATCCTCAGGATATGGACTTCTTATTAATTGAAGCCAAATTGAAAGTGGAAACAAACTTACTCAGCGATGCAATAGTGCATTATTACGGTTTGTTGCGTCAGCCTATGACAGCACTACAACAAAGTGAAATTGAACAACAAATAGTAAAACTTGCGACTTCAACCATTAACCAATTAAAGAATACCTACTCCTGGGATCTGTTGGCTGAATTTGTAGAGCCTCTCTTACAAATTGATCCTGAAAATAGACTCTATGTTTTGTCCTTAGCACGAGCCTATGCCGAACAATTTCAGGAACTGTTAATGGAAAACATTCTGGCTGCTTTACCTTTTGACGACCCAGCTGCTGCAGCCATAAGGCGTATTATTGATGTACAGCAAGCAAGGCTCGAAGATCCTGCAAATGACAAGATAGACGAGCAAACGGCGATAGCTGAGTTTGGTCGTTCGGTTAAGTTAAAACAATTTGGCGATCAATTCGTTGTGAGTGCAAAGCTCAGTAATAATAATATTGATCTATTAATCGACACGGGTGCATCCATCACAACTGTATCTAGGCTGTTTTATAAGAATTTAAGCAACAGATACAAACGAAATTTTCAAGGGAGCTTTAACGTGAATACCGCAAACGGTACGGTAAGAGCCCCCATGTATCAATTTAGTGAACTAGTTATTAATCATGTCAAAGTCGAAAACATATCCATTATGGTTTTGCCCATGAGGGAATTAGAAAACGCTAACGGTTTATTAGGAATGAACTTTCTACGTGAATTTGACTTTAAAATAGACCAAAAACAAGCGTTAATGTTTATTGAGTGATGTGTAGTAGCCTAAACTCGACCTGGTATACAAGAGTCGGGAGAGTGCCATTTGTAGACCCAGTCGATTTACACATGGCTTCCTTGCCTTTTTTCAAGCCGCATCCCTGCAGCTCGATTTACTTCTTTTCAACAGCAAAAAGAAGTAAACAAGAAATGCCGTGCTCCAACAAAGCTCTGTTTCTATTTTTTATAAACTCAAAAGGTCGTGTTGATTTGTTCCCGACAAAACACCACTCAATTGGCTATCCATGCCAATTGTCCTTTAGAGTTTTTTATAAAAAATAGCGAGCTTTGATTCGCGGTAAATCAAAAGCATGTGCTTCGCACACATAAGAGGTAGGTGGTTTGAAAATCTCGATGCGCATAAATTTTATTTAACGACTGATATCCTGATGAGATTACAAAAGTGCTAAGTTATTAATTTTATTATGGAAAATATTTTGCTCATAGTATTTAATAGGAAGCATAAAAAGTCGCGTTAAAGTCAGGTCTCCTTTTATTGCTCCTATTCCTTTTTTGGGGTTTTCAGATTTTCATAGTCAATGAGATAAATAATCTCTAATAAAATCAATTGGTAAGTGATGAATTTGGCTGATATTGAAGGTAAACAGGGCATTTACATATACGAAATGCTCACTAATAAGCGTTATGAATCACTTGGAGTCGTATGAAATCGGATAGATTTTTTAAATGGATTTGGAATTTTAATGGGTTAGTTTTATTCATTGGAATAGTCATAGGTACGGTGTTTATCTCCTACCAACTAATTTCAGTTTTATTTAAAGCTGATGTTGTAGAACAACCAACATTGAACTTAGCTCAAGACGTTAAAAAAGAAGAAAAATGGAGTTTGGGCTATCCACGGAAAGTTGGAGAAACTGATTTTCATTATATTCCACTAGAATCAGAAAAACTTTCAGTAGAGAAGAAAGAGCGAGACAGAATTTACGAAAATTTTAGTGGTAGTAGCTATACACCTACTAGATCTAAAAATGTTCTCTTAATTAACGGCAGTACTAACCACGCAAACTGGTTATTCAAATCGACAGAACAACTGATTATCGATATAAAACCATTAGCTGATCGTGAATTTGATAATAACTCAGTAACGCGTGGAATATCTTACGAAGTCATAAATAGCGATACGAACAAGGATAATAAATTAGATTACACAGATAAACGCGCCTTTGCTTTAAGTAAAATAGATGGCTCAGCTTATACTGAAATTATTTCTGGCTACAATCGTATAATTGAATCTAGTGTGAATTCTGAAGGTAACCTTTTTGTCGTATTCATAAACAATAATGAGGTTTATTCAATGGTTATAGACCTATTATCGTTTAAGATATTAAATAAAAACTCATTGCCTAAAGTAGGCGATTCATAACAAGCCAATTAAGGTAAGACAGCTAACAGCTTGCTCGGTTTCGCTCCGCTTCACATTTTAGCAAGCTATTATCAGCCCCTTGTTGGGCGTTATAATTTTTGAGGAAATTTAGGGATATGGGGAGTACAAATTGTCAAAAGGTGCGTTTCCATATATATCTAATCAACACTTTGAGTAGTTTAGGAATAATCCTTTTAGGCGCTTTCTTTGAAGGTATTCTCCAGTTAGGAGTTTATCTTCAGTTGATAACGTATTCTCATCCTTGGTCTATCTTCTTTTCAAGTTTATCCGTTGCGATTTTTCTAATTATTTTTCAGGCTATCAAAACTTGGCTCGGTATTAAAAAAAATGTTGGCTAAAATATAACAAACCGTTTAACGAACAACGCCAGCAAAATACTCTCGCACGTTAACGGGCGCTATATCTAATCAAACTTTCGGTGATATCATCGAATAAAACTAAAAGGACTTTACATGAAAAAGCTATTACCTTTAGCACTCACAATTTTGACATCAACTTATGCCTCTACTGCATATGCTGAAAATAGTTTGTATCTCGGCGCGTTGTATAATGCACAGGGGATTTCAATTCACGGTAGAGATTTCAATACAGCTGGGATAATTGCGGGGTATCAATATAATAAATACTTTGTTTTAGAGACAAGGCTGTCTTCTGGTACATCAGGTTACTCAAGTTTTTATGGTACGCCCGAAGAACCCAGGGGAAGTTATAGCGAAGACATTGATACTCAGGCTTCATTATTAATTAAGGCGTCATACCCAATATTTAATTTATTTAAATTATACGGTTTAGCTGGTTATACAAACACAAAAATGGAAACAAATGGTTTAGGGCAACGTAATGACTCAGAAGGCAACATCATAGGGAATTACCCTTATGAACATACAGAATCAGAAAGTGGCTTTAGCTATGGCCTTGGTTTAGATTATCAAATTAACGCACAATTTAATGTGTTCATTGATTATCAGTTGCTTCCTGATTTTGAACCTAACTCAAACTTTTCTAAAAGCTGGGAAAGTACAACAATTGGTGTTAACTACTCTTTTTAATGTATTTAAATATAACAAGAAACTATGGCAGAACTACTTTATATCAGTAGTTCTGCCATGCTAAGAATATCCTTAACGTCCGCTGTTCGTTGAATGTTGTATCGTTCGATTGAACACACTGCTTAAAACCGTCATACACATCTTGATTTTATCTACGTCGCTTTTGATTTACCGTGACTAAAAATTCTCCATCAAAATATTGGCTTGTCTGATGGCCATAAAATTACATGGACAGCCATCTTAGTAAGGCAGATTTATCAACCTTGTTGATACAAGCTTTGGTGTCACCGCCACTGCTTTTTCGCATGTAAAGTTTCAGCACAAAAAGGCTTATTTTAGGGATAAACGACATGGAAGTCGTTTGAGCTAAAGCTGGAAGGACTCATTCTTTAGCGACGCTAAAATAAGCCTTTTTGTGTGGTTAAGAACTTTAATAGCGGCGGCATTTTTCTGGCTACTCTATTTATTGCTGTTGAAAAAAGAGTCGCTGGCTCGAAAGGATTCGAGACAAAAACCATCATGGATGATGGCGCGAAGCGTGCATTTTAGTCTTTGAATAGACGGGAAGACGTCACCGGCTGCTTACAATCCTGAACCGCTCATCACAGCATCATGGGTGTAAGACATAAAAAGCGTAACTGGTGCGGCATGGATGCTGTATCAAAAACGCATGCGACCGCCAAGGAAGGCGGAAGGTAGAATAACGCAGGACGCAGTTATCGAGATTGCAATAAGCGAAGCGCATGCTGTTACTTCTTACAAAAAACTAAACTTCGTTCGCCTCTTTTATTCTTTCTAAACGTGCTTGTTCTTCAGCAAAAGCGGCTTTAATTTCTTCCAATACTGAATCAACATCGGCATCATCTTCTGGCAGCTCAAAACGCCCGGTTAATTCTGTATCAGCCGTTAACTCACCAGCTTCAAATAACGCCCACATTTCTTCGGCATAAAAGGTATGTTTTAACTCTGGTGAATACTGACCATAATATTCAGACATATTACGCACATCTCGTTGCAGCATTTTAAAAGCGTTGTTATTGGCTGCAGCATCTACTACTTGGGGTAAATCGATAATTACTGGACCGTAATCATCTACTAACACGTTAAATTCTGATAAATCGCCATGTACTAGGCCTGCACACAACATACGCATCACGTAAACAATCACTAAGGCATGATCTTCGATGGCCTGTTCTGCAGACATGGATACGTCATTTAATCTTGGAGCTACGTCACCTTCATCATCAGTGATCAACTCCATGAGTAAAACACCGTCATAACAACCATAAGGCTCGGGCACTCTTACGCCGGCTTTGGCTAATTTAAAAAGAGCATCTACTTCGGTATTTTGCCAAGCATCTTCTTGTTGTTTACGACCAAACTTTGAACCTTTTTCCATGGCTCTAGCACGGCGAGAGTTTCTCACCTTACGGCCTTCTTGATATTCTGCGGCTTTTTTAAAGCTACGTTTCATGGCTTCTTTATATACTTTGGCACAACGTACTTCTTGACCACAACGTACAGCATAAACCGTCGCTTCTTTGCCACTCATAAGCTGATACAAGACTTCATCAACTAAACCATCATCAATTAACGGTTGTATTCTTTTTGGAGTTTTCATTAATTCCTAAGGCCTAACAACAATACATATAGCACTATATTTAAGGACAAAATTATAAAGCGCCTGAACTTAATGCAATGATATCAAGAATTACAGCCGAGTGGGTATTATGCTGAATAAGATTGTCTTTATTGACTGGTGCTAGTTGTTGAACCGAGATTATATTTAAATAAATTTGGGAAAAACACCTCAAAGTAAGTTAACATTTAACAAAGAAGTAACAATTGAAAGTAGCAATTGACATGATAAAAATACTAGCCATTAAACAAGTCATCGTAATTTTTCTCAGTACATTATTAACTATTTTGTCTTTTCAGACTTTTGCCCAATCTGAAAAATTCGTCCAAGAAACCCTTGAAGATGCGGCAGAGCAATACGTAAAACTGGGGTTAGAATTAGGTGAATATGATAAAGATTATGTAGATGCCTATTTAGGTCCTAAGGAATGGAGAACACAAGCTAAAGAACAACTTAGAACTAAGAAACAATTAGCTGAGGCAATCCATAATTTGAAGCTTGCTTTAAAATCAATCCCAGTAGAAGCTCCTAATCATGTGTTACGTCACAAAGCGTTATCACGCAACGTACGTGCCATGGATATTCGAGCAAGAATGTTAATTAATGAAAAGTTTAGTTTTGAACAAGAAGCCAAACTTATTTACGATGCAAAAATCCCTCACTATGACTTTAACAAATTTGACCAAGCCTTGGCGGCCATCGAAAAGCTAATTCCTGGTGAAGGGGACTTAGCCCAAAGAGTCGACGCTTTTCGAGCGAAGTTTGAGATCCCGAATGAACGAGTAGGTGAAGTGGTTGACCTAGCTATTGCAGAATGTAAAAAGCGTTCTGACATATATATTCCTTTACCTGAGACTGAAAACTTCGTTTTAGAATACGTATCTGACAAAAGTTGGTCTGGGTATAACTGGTATCAAGGCAACAACCAAAGTTTGATGCAAATTAATTTGGACTTTCCCCTGCAAATTGATCGCGCCATCGACTTAGGCTGTCATGAAGGATACCCAGGTCACCATGTATGGAACGTACTGTTAGAAAACAACTTATTAAAATCTAAAAAGTGGATAGAGTTTTCAATTTTTCCGTTATTTAGCCCGTACGCTTTAATTGCTGAAGGTAGCGCGAATTATGGAATTGAACTTGCCTTTCCTGATTCACAAAAATTACAATTTGAAAAGCGTGTATTATTTCCTAAAGCTAACTTAGCTCCTGAGACTGCTTCGCAGTTAAATGACCTTAACAAGCTAACCGAAGACTTGTCTCACTCAATTACAGCCACAGCTCAACTCTATTTAGATGGTAAAATCAGTCGTAAAGAAGCCATTGAACAAAGACGTAAGTACTCATTAGTGTCTCAAGAAAAAGCCGAACAAAGTGTGCGTTTTATTGAGCAATATCGTGCTTATGTACTCAATTATAATTTAGGCAAAGACACAGTATCTAAATATATCGAAGCACAAAGCCAAAATGAAAAAGGCAAATGGCAGGCCTTTGAACGCATGTTAACTGAACTATCCACTGCGTCAGATATGCTGAAGTAATACCAATCCACTACCAATGTAGTGACATATATAAAAAGTGGGTTTGTTTAGGTTAGATTTTTAAATTATCTAATTTGTGAGTTCGAAAGCTCCCTTGCCTTTACTCAAACCTTTACCAGTGCCACTAGCCGTTAATCACTATTAACGGCTTACAAGGTTTATGACTTCTCCCAATAAGGTTTACCCGTATAAACCTGTGCACAATGATCTATAAATGCTCTGACTTTGGGTGCTAATAAACGTGAACTTGGGTACACAGCCCATATTGCGGTGTCTGATGCCAGTGGGTAGTCAGATAATACTTGCACCAATTCTCCACTGGCTAATTGTTTATGACAATTCCATATCGAACTGATTGTGATACCTAAACCATACACAGCTGCATCACGAATAGCTTCTCCATTGTCAGTGCGAAAACGTCCACTAATCTTAATACTTTTTATGCCATCAGCCGTTTCAAATATCCAATTATCAAGTCCAATTAAATGAATACACTCATGCTTATGTAGATCTTCAAGAGTGGTGGGTTCACCAAATTCCGCCAGGTAACTAGGCGAAGCACACAGAATCCTTTTATCAACGGCTAACTTTTTAGCAATGAGGGTGGAATCTTTTAATTGAGCATTTCGAATCGCAACATCAAAACCTCCTTCAACCATATCAATCATTGAATCTGACAAACGAAAATCCAAGTTAATATCTGGGTATTTAGCCACAAATCCTTTTAATAGAGGGATCAAATGAGAACGCCCAAATGACGCTGGTGCAGCCACTCTTAAAGTCCCAGATGGCGAATCATTACCAACTCCAACAGAGGCTTTAGCCGCATCGATTTGCGCAAGCACTTCTTCTGCATGAGGTAAAAACGCCATACCTTCTTCGGTTAAAGACACTTTTCGAGTAGTACGATGAACTAGGCGAACACTCAACCCTTCTTCTAATTTATTAATGTGTGAACTTGCGACTGCCGGTGATAAACCCAATTCTGATCCCGCTGCACTAATATTGTGAGTTACAGCTAACCGAACGAATAACTTTAGATGTTCAATATTCATTATTATCAACAAAATCTATAAAGTGTTTAACTTAAAATAGATATTATCAATTAAAAACATTTAATTATACTTATTCCATCAAAGCAAACCTAACCAATTAATAAGTGAGTCAATACGATGAAAGCAATGATAATAAAAGAGTTTGGTGGCCCAGAGGTTTTTGAAGCGGCAGAGATTCCAAACCCTACTGTGAAAGCTGGTCATGTAGTTGTGAAAGTTGCCGCCACCAGTGTTAATACTGTTGACACTATGATCCGCCAAATGGGCGCAGACTTGCCTCTATCTCCTTCTTTACCTGCCGTATTAGGCATGGACTTTGCGGGTACAATTGAAGAAGTAGGTGAAGGTGTCACACAATACTCAGTAGGCGATGAAGTGTATGGTTGCGCCGGAGGCTTGGCTGATTTACAAGGCACGTTAGCAGAATTTATGGTTGCAGACGCAAATCTCATTGCTCTAAAACCTAAAAATCTTTCTATGCGTGAAGCGGCTGCATTACCATTAGTGGCAATCACTGCCTATGAAGGTTTAATGCGAGCAGGTATCAGTGCAGGAAAAACAGTGCTAGTTCACGGCGGTTCAGGCGGTGTAGGTCATGTTGCAATTCAAATCGCTAGGCATATGGGAGCAGACGTTTATGCCACAGGAGGAGGCGATAATCAGCTTGCTCTTATTGAAAAGTTAGGTGCAAAATCTATCAACTATAAAACTGAAACTGTTAGTGATTATGTTGAAAAACATACTCAAGGCGCAGGTTTTGACATTGTATTTGATTCAGTAGGTGGCGCAAATATGACGAACTCTTTTGAAGCAGCTGCACTAAATGGCCAAGTAGCCTCAACGGTTTCTATGGTTGAATTAGACTTATCTGTCGCTCATTTCAAAGGTTTGTCACTGCATGTTGTGTTTATGCTGATCCCTATGCTGCACAAAGTTAAACAAGAAGAGCACGCCCACATTTTAAAAGAGTTAGGTAAAATTTCAGAAGCTGGCGATTTAACACCAGTGTTAGATGAGCAAACTTTTTCTTTAGAACAAGTTGGTCAAGCACACGCGCGTTTATCAAGTGGTAAAGGCATGGGAAAAGTGGTTATCGATATTTAATCGATAACTTTCCACCCACAAAAAACAGATATTAGTACTTATCCCGAGTTCGGGTTATTTATAAAGGAAGCGATCATGCAAACTGAAACTGTTAAAACTATATTTATTACTGGTGCCACAGATGGCATTGGACTAGAGACGGCCAAAAAGCTCGTATCACTTGGCCATAACGTTTTATTACATGGCCGCAACCAAGAGAAACTGCAAAACGTAATTAGCACACTTAATACTCTAGGTGCTGAACAAAAAATTGAGGGTTATATTGCTGATTTATCTAGCATGCAAGCAGTCAAATCGTTGGCGGCAGAAGTCGTAGCTAAACATGACAAGATAGATGTATTAATCAATAATGCCGGGGTATTAAAAACGTCCAATACCATTACGCCAGACGGACTAGATGTTAGATTTGCAGTAAACACTTTGGCACCCATTTTATTAACCCAACAACTGTTACCACTACTGAGCCAGAGTACTAGCCGAGTGGTTAACTTATCTTCTGCCGCTCAGGCCCCTGTCAATTTGCAGGCATTAAATGGACTAATTCCCCTTACTGAAATGGAAGCTTATGCGCAAAGTAAGTTAGCACTCACAATTTGGTCACAACAATATTCTAAGGAAGTTAAAGATTCTGGCCCGATATTAATAGCGGTAAACCCAGGTTCACTATTAGCCAGCAAGATGGTCAAGGAAGGTTTTGGAATAGCAGGAAATGACCTGAGTATTGGAGCCAATATTTTAACTAGACTAGCATTAGAAGAAGAGTTCTCGAATGCGTCAGGTCTATATTTTGATAACGATATAGGCCATTTAAACCAGCCCCATCCTGATGCGGCAGATCCAAAAATAGTGAAAACGGTTATAGACACAATTCATGTTTTACTAAACAAAGTAGCCCAATAAATTGGGGCTACTTTGCCATTAGTACTTT
>NZ_JBPOFP010000119.1:0-13021 GCF_051252315.1 Paraglaciecola sp.
TCTCAGTGCTGCATATGCGTCATGTGCGCTATGTACGTTATCAATGCCAGCATCTAATAATGCTGTTTTTACCAAAGTATGTACGAGAGATTGACCGTCTATGATAAGAACTTGTTGATTTTCAGCTGGTTTTTGTAATGGAATTCTTATCAATTTTAATCCTTTATAATAAAAATCAATGATTCATAGGCGAATCACTAATCTATTATTGAATCGCACGATTGTCTAGTGTTTAGAATAATGAATAGTTTATTGAGGAAAAAATAATCACGTTTGCGTGAAAGTGATTGGTATATCAGGTGTTTAAGTCATTTTAGGTAATGAAATTTCCACTAGATATGTGCGATTTTATGGCAGATTAAAGTGGTTTAGATATACTGCTGCCAAGGAAATATAGTAATAACGGAATTTGAACATGAAAATTTTGATTACAAGTGTATTAGTTGTGATGATTTGTGGTGTGTATTCAGAAAGTTGCCAAGCTAAACAAATATATGAAAAACAGGACCCACCACGTGTGCTCACTGAAGAGCAATCAAGAAGAGCAGCATCAAATTATCAAAAATATTGTATTTTATGTCACGGAGAAAACCGAGAAGGGTACATAAATGACCATGCTCCTTCGTTACGTAGTAAAAGTTTATTTGAATCAGGTGTTCCTCATTCTATTTTACGCCCACTTTCGTATGGCCGAGAAGGCACCGCAATGGGTGGGTATTTAGATGAAGTGGGTGGTCCTTTGACCTTGGACGAAGTGTGGGATTTAACCTATTGGTTGTTCTGGCAATCAGGGGCAGAGCGTAAAAAGTTAACTGAATCACCCGTGTTGGGAGATGCTGATAAAGGGGCGCTGGTATATCAGCAAAACTGTGCTAGTTGTCATGGTAAAAATGGAGAGGGGGTTAATGCGCCTGCTTTAGGTAATCAATCGGCATTAGCCCATAACAAAGATGAATTTATTCGATATGCCATTGAGCATGGCAGGCAAGGCACTCCTATGGTGGCTTTTACGGATGTATTATCTCAGCAAGACATCGATAACGTAACGGCTTTTATTAGAAGCAAAGCCAGTGGTTGGACATTAGAAAAGATTGTTCTTCGCGATATTCCCACTCCAGAAGAATATGTGATAAACCCACAAAATGAAGATCCTAATTTTACACTTTCTGAAGGTAAGTTTGTTTCATCTGAGGAATTAAATAAGGCATTAATCGCTAAGAAAAAAATGATATTGCTTGATACTCGTGTCACTTCTGTTTGGCAAAGAGCGCATATTGAAGGGGCGATTCCTTTTCCTTATTACAAAGAGTTAGCAAATAAAGTCACTGATTTACCTAAAGATGTTCAGATAGTCGCCTATTGTTCTTGTCCAAGAGCTGCTGCAGTGCACGTGATTGAGAAATTAGCTGAGTTGGGGTATGAAAAAACCGCCGTTTTATATGAAGGAATATTTGGTTGGATGAATATGGGATATCCTGTCACACGAGCACAAAGTACAGACGCAAAGGGTAACCTTGATTCTAACCATTAGAGCCGAGTCATAAACCATATTTAGTATGAAAAATGTGTTGTTTACCTACAAAAAAAGCGAGTAATAACTCGCTTTTTAATAAATTAGAACCGGGCTTAATTAAGTTCCATGCCCTGAATTATATCCACCGCTATCTCTGGGGCATCGGTTGGCGGTTTTTTGTGTAAATCACCTTTTACCTGTCCCTTACGATGACTCAAAGCAGCATCTAGTTTTTTGGCTGCTTTGGCAATGGCTGGGTACATCACTTTGTCGTTACCAGATGTTGCAATACGGGTATTTTCGTAATTAGTGACTAATTCAACGTGAAATTCACCATGTTCTTTGGTGATGATACTTTCTATGGAAATAAGAGAAGGGAAGTGACTCGCTAACTTGGCTAATTTTTGCTCTACATGTTCTTTAACGCCGTTGCTGATTTCTACATGGTGACCGGAAATATTTACTTTCATAGGTTTTCCTTTTTTCAATTTAACGTTTTTTCTTATGTTGCAATATAGACTTTGGGATGAATTAATTAGATTAAACCCCTAGCCTGAAATTTTTGTAATTTTTACCTCTCTTAAAAGTAGTGAATTCTAATTCTAGTATTAGGAGTCTGAACTTTCCATAAAGTTGCAAAAAACTATGCATCAATGCTCAACTGTCCATAATGATTTGCACCACATATTGTATTGACAATTACTATGGAACCAATGATCTCAAAGTACTTGAGCAACGTATTGACTAAAAATGATAAAAAAGGCGAAGTTTTAATGTTGAAAAATGTATGGTTCTTATTGCTCTTAGGCGCCCTAACTGGGTGTGCTAATTACGATTATTCAAGCCAAGTTAAAATTGGTGAACCTATGATAAAAGTGCAGGGTGAAAGCTTGGAAGGGCAATCTAAATCTCTGCCTGATGATTTATTAGGGCAAAATACGCTTTTATTACTTGGGTACAAGCAAGACTCTCAATTCGATATTGATAGGTGGCTTATAGCTTTAGACATGACACAGACCAACATTTCAGCTTATGAAATTCCCACCATCCAAGGTATGTTTCCCCGTATGTTCAGTACTTATATTGATAACGGGATGCGCAGAGGTATTCCTAAAGAATTGTGGAAAGGTGTAATTACTGTATATGCAGATGGTGATAGAGTTCAACGATTTACTGGCAATCAAAATCCTAACAACGCAAGAGTTATTTTATTAGATAGCAAAGGCAAAATAATGTATTTCTATGACCGAGGTTTTGCGGTGAGTGCGTTAAATGAAATACGAACTTTATTAGGCCAGTAAATAAAGAAAAAATGCACATTATTGATAACAGCATTAAATAATCTGAGCTCGGGTTAAGTAACATGATCTTTGTAACTTATAACTTTGTAAGGTTTTTGTTCTTGTTTTAATCTTGACTAAATTTATAAAATCTACAAACTGCTGGGTTTTTAATATTAAGCAATTAACAGCCCACTGAATTCTTATGAAAACTGAAATTTCTTATCGATTTAAGTCAGCCCAAATAGCCAATCGTTTTTTAAATGAGCTGAAACACTGGTCAGTGGCAGATGTAAAAGCAAAATTATTTAAAGGCTCAGACTCAGTCAAAATAACATACCAATTTGATGGCAAGGGGTTTGATTATACATGCTCTGAATTAGATGATTTGGCTCGTCAATATGACGGAGAAGAGGTATAAGTTTATTATTGTCTTGAGTTTAGGTTTATTAACTGCTCATGTGTTTCATTAAACTCCCCCCTCTTGAACGTTACTTCATTACAATGTTTTTTGTATTCTATTCTTAAATTTGGTCCTTTTAACAGCTCCAATTCTTAGCTAAATAAATTCACCTAAAATTATATTGCTTAACTAATTTCCCCTCATTGAATACTTCATTAATTTAAATTTAAATGCATATTGTAATACAAAATAATAAATGTATTATGTGTAACTTATGTATATATAGTGTGTTTATTCTGTTAATTTTTAATTATTTTAAGTTATTGCACATAGTTTAGTTATGAGTAATAGTGTTGTTTCAATCAAAATTTTAATTGTTTTTTAAATTAACCGACTGCTTTTATACAAATAGTAAGGTTTTTCTTTTTAACTATATGTCTTGTTTAACAACGGCTTAAGTTGTTTTTCGCGTTGGTTTAATAATAAAAAATATTTAATCTTTGAGGAGTTACGTTATGAAAAACGTAAAAAAATTCAATAAATCAAAATGTAGTACATTACTACAAGTGGTGTCGCTGTTTCCTTTAACTATGATGAGTGCCGCTTTTGCCCAAGAAAAAGCCGGTAATGCTGACGGTGAGTTGGAAAGAATTGAAGTCACAGGTACTTATAAAGCATTATCAGATGCAGCTACAATTAAACGCCATGCAGCACAAATTGTAGATGCCATCTCTGCCAGCGACATTGGTAAACTGCCCGATACAAATATTGCCGAAGCCTTACAGCGTGTCACTGGTGTGACTATAGGTCGTGATGAAGCGGGAGATGGTAGTTCATTCCAAATTCGGGGTTTTAGTGAAAATGCCTTAACCATTAACGGTAAAGGGGTGGTAACTGACGGGTTTGATAACCGAGAAAATAGACTAAATGCTATGTCTTCATCAATCGTAAAATCAATTACGGTAAGTAAAACTCCTACTGCAGATCAAATTGAAGGGGGCAGTGGTGGTTCTGTTGAATTAACTACGTTTTCTCCTTTAGATTTTAAAGGATTTGAAGCCCGTGCTTCAGCGGAGTTAAATGACAACTCGTTAAAAAGCGACCCTGGGGCTAAGTTTTCTGGGTTAATCTCTAATCAATGGGAATTAGATGGTGCTGGTACCTTAGGTGTTTTGATTAACTTAGATCAAGAAAATAAAAATGCTTATTCTGAAGGTGCGAGTTCTCGATATCATGGTGTCGATAGAAATAGAAATGGTAAATATGAACCTGCTGGTGTCGGACGTTCAATCTCTTTGTTACATGGCTTAGGCCAAGCGCCTGATCATGCTGCGTTTATCCCCCGTTGGACTGATGTTAACCAGAAAGAATTAGAGATTGAAAATACATCTATAAATGGTGCTATTCAATGGGCACCCACCGATGATTTAAGTATTGAGTTTAAAGGTTCATATACCGATTATTCTAATCAAAAGGCTCAGTCCCGATTTTCTCTATGTTCTACTTGTTTAGGCGGTAACCGAGATGCTCGCGGTGAATTAGGCATAGTGTTAGAACCAGGAGCGACTTGGGATACCTTAACCCGTGAAGCTAATCCTGCAGAGTATGATGGCAGCACAATAATGGGTGATTTTGAATTACCTAACGGCAATATTTCCAATCAGTACTTCACGTCAGGAGAATTGGCAACCCATCCGATTAGCCGTTCTATGTTAACGTCTGGGATCTTTTTATCAGATTCAGAAAACAATAACCAAGGTTCGCCGCTTAATTCAAATGGCTTTTTACAAGTATTAGATAAAAAGTCACTTAATATCGGTTTAGATATTGATTGGAATATTACCGATACGTTTGCCGTCTCGGCTAAATTTGGCCAATCAGAATCTGAAACAGATAATTTAAATAGAAATATGAACCTAAGGGTTGAAACCTTTCACCCTGAAACTGGCAGACGTTTATATCCAAGTCTTAGCTACGATATTAGAGATGGACACGATCTGCCAAGTTATGAAGTTTTATGGCGAGAGCCGATTTTAGCAGAAGACGGCGTCACCCGTATTGGTGGACAGAATATAGCCGGTTTTAATCCTGACTATACTGATCCAGCCCAGCGTAATGATTTACACCGATTACAAAACTTGAGTAAAGGGTTATCTCGTACACGTGGTTTTATCGATGAAGCTCGTTTAGATTTTGATTGGGATGTGGATTTTGCTGGCATTACTCGAGTTGAGTTTGGTGGCCGTTATGACAAATTAGAAAACTGGAAAGACCGTTCTGATTTTAGAACGCCGTTTAAACCTGGTTTTCTGGATAACGATGCGGATGGCATTCCAGATGATTTAGATGGTGATGGTTTACCAGACGGCCTAGATAGACGAAGTGGTAATCCACAAAGAACTTTGACATCTTTAGTTGAAGATCCATTAGTGGATGGTGGTGACGATGGTGCGACTTTCTCAAGTGTAACTTATGAACAACTGGACGATTTCTTAGAGCTTCGTGATGGTATGCAAGGCGTAGCTGATAACCTGCCTAGTCGATATTGGGCTGCAAGTGGAAGCCCTCAAAAATGGGATAACTTCATCAATGCAGTTTATGGCGGACATGATGTCGTACTGAACAACTTGCAAACTGAAAAAGTATTTGAAGATACTACCGCATTTTACTTGAAACTTAATTTTGAATATGAAATCGCCGATATGCCTTTAAGCGGTAATATCGGTATTCGTCGTGGTGAAACTAAAGGCCAGTCAGAAGCCTATATTGCCCACTGTAATATGCCTTGGGAAATTGACTTAGAAAAAACAGAGGTGGTGCGAGGAGAGCAAATTTCCTATAGAGCAGATTTGTTGGCTTGGCAAGAAGGTGGCGAAGTAGGCGATAAGCCAAGCTTAACCCCTTCATATTGGGATGAACCACTTTCCACTCACCAAGGCCGGAATGATAATAAATTAGACCCGAATTATCAGCCTCGTCGCAGCTTTTGTAATACCCGTGAAGAAGCCGGTGGTGATCAATTTGCGGTGATTTTTAAATCTCCTTTTGTGATTGATTCTAATGCCCCTGCTACCGGTTTTATTGCTACTGGTACACCTAACGAAGATGGTGGTTCATTACATAAGGATTATCTAGGTTCTGAATATGATTACACTTTTACTCTACCTAGCCTAAATTTATCATTAGGTATCGAAGACGACATGTTTGTACGTTTTGCCGCATATGAAACTATGGCTCGTCCGGGGCCTAATGATTTAAGTTTAGATCCTTCTGGTTGGCCAATTTATTCTCAAGGTAACCCGAATTTAAAACCCTATAAAACTAGATCTTGGGACTTGAGCTGGGAATGGTATCAGTCTGAAACTGACAGCATATCTGTGACTTATTTCACTAAAGATTTAATCGATCAAAGAACCCATACCACAGACTTTAATGTGGCGTTAAATCGTTTAGTACGCCGTCCGATTAATGGTGGTGGTGGTAAAATAGATGGTTGGGAAATTGGCGCTGTACACACCTTTGATTACCTTGGTGAAGCCTTCGAAGGATTTGGTATACAGGCTAACTATACTGCTTTAGATAGTGAGCAAGATACCGAATATGACGAATATACTGGGTTAGCTTTACCTGTGCCTAATCGTTCTGACTCTACTTATAACTTACAGTTTTTCTATGAAAAAAATGGCTGGAGTGCACGTATCGCATATAACTGGCGTGATATGAGTTTAAGAGGAGATGGACAGCAAGGTTATCAAGATTTTTCCTTAGGGCAAGTAGATGCCAACAGAACAGCTTATGCAGGGTCTAATATTTATACCAACCGTATAGATGTGACACCAAGAAGTTGGAACGAAGAATATGCGCAGATCGACTTTACCCTAGGTTATGATTTCTCAAACAACTTAGGTGTGATGTTTAAAGCAACTAACATCAACGAAGAAGTCAGTCGTTCGTATACGGTTATTGAAAATGCAGTTTTCAATCGAGATTTAGCCGCTTCGTTTTACCGTTTAAGTGTGAATTGGAAGTTCTAACAATTTTGTGTTCATGTGTGTAAGTCAAAGCCCGCCTAGCGGGCTTTTTTTTGATACAAGCACAGGAATTCAACCTTAAACAACGAGTGGCAATTATTTAATATTGACCAGATCAACGATTTGTTTAATGCCATCAATGGTGGCGTCAATATCCGCTTCGGAATTATATAACCAAAAACTTAACCTGAGAGACGCAGGTTTTCCGATCATTTGATGTAAAGGTTGTGCGCAGTGAAAACCTGAGCGTGTGCAAATGCTGTATCGATCGCTTAAGCCTCTAGCAATGATATGTGGCGATATTCCATTAAAACACAGGCTAAATGGGCCATGTTTCACCGAGCCTTTTTGGCTAATGAGATATTCTTCTGAGAAGTTTTCGGTTAACTTTTTGTAAGTATATTCAGATAGGTGGTTAAAAATGTCGTTAACTCTATCCATGTCAGTGTCCATTAGAAATTCCAATGCAGCTGACAGGCCAACAACTGACTCTACCGCGGGTGTACCGGCTTCAAATTTCCAAGGAGCATTCTTTAATTGTACTTGCCCTCCGTCAATACTTTCTATGGTAGAGCCGCCTTTATGGAACATGTCCATTTGTTCTAATAACTCTATTTTACCATACAATACTCCAACACCCGTTGGAGCACCGAGTTTATGCCCGCTAAAGGCTAAAAAATCCACATCTAAGTCTTCCACATCTATCGGTACATGGGGGGCAGATTGAGCTGCGTCAATTAACACTTTAGCGTTAAAACTGTGGGCTAACTCGCAAATTTTCTTTATGTCGAGAATATTACCGGTCACGTTTGATATGTGAGATAAACTGACCAATGACACGTCTTTTTTACTGAGTTCTTGTTCTAGCTCTTCTAAATCAACTTGTCCGTTTTGATCTACTTTTAGTCGGTGGACGTTGTCTTCCCATGGCAGGTAATTAGAATGATGCTCGGCATAACTGGTTATTACACGGCCTTCTCTAACAAAACACCTAGCCACCAAGTTTAACGCTTCGGTCGTATTACGTAGAAAAATGATATTACTTGCCGTGGCATTTATGAACATGGCGGTCATGTCACGTGACTTTTCATACAAATGGGTCGCTTCGTCACCTAAAAAATGTACAGAACGATGAATGTTAGCTGTACGGTTAGTCAGAACATCAGTAACCGCATCAATCACACATTGAGGTTTTAGCGTAGTGGCGGCGCTATCTAAGTATATCAGTCTATTTCCGGATTCAGTTTCTCTTTTTAGTATAGGGAATTGGTCAATAAGGTCTGCGTTTTGAAGTGCCATTTATAATCCTTTACTCAAGCCTAATTAGTGACTTGTACGTTTTGTGTAAGAGTCTTTCACTGCTATGTATTTACCACTACTTTCAGGGCAAATAAATTCAACTAGGTGTAATTTAGGTGGTTTACTTAGTTCGAATATCGTTTGGAGTTCTTCTGCAAACCCAATTAATTCAGACGGTTTGTATAACACAATTTGAATCTTGAACATCTTAGCGGTAAGCCTTTCTACTTTGAAATTTATAATTTCATCACGAGCAAAGAATAAATTTTGAACTTGCCTTGCGTAAACCGTTTTTCCACTAGCAAGGAGCATTGATTCTACTTTTCTGCCTAATACAATAAGTGTGTTAGGCTCGGACTCGTTAGAGGAAATAACGCCCATATCACCGATGCTATACCGAATAATTGGCATGGCTTGATTGGTTAAGTCCGTCACAAGAATATTTCCGTGCTGACCATTTTTAACGGTATTGCCTTCATCATCTACCACTTCAACATGCACTACACTTCTATATACATTTAACTCATGACTATTTTTGTTGGAAATTCCAATTGACCCTACTTCACCTGTCCCATAAACATTGACAAAGTCAGCTTTAAAAACAGAGCAAATAAAAGATACTAAAGCTTCTCCAGCTAACCCGCCATAGGGGATGAGTACTTCAACGTGAGGAAAGCTTAAGTCTTTTTGTACAGCTCGTTTTGCCAACCAATATAAAAAATGAGGGTATCCTCTTATGACTTTAATTTTTTCTGTACTTATTTGTTCTAAATAAGTATCTAGTTGAATACAAATATGCGCCCAGTCATTTGATTCTATAGGCATTAAAGTTTTTCTTTTTAAAAATATTTGTCTTTCGACTCTGCCCCTAATATCGCTCAAAATAGCTCGATTTAGAGTACGCTTAACTTTGATTATCCATAAAAGATAATGGATAAGGGGTTCTGGCCCTTCATCTGCAAGTCCACATACAACATTACATGCTGAAGGAGGAATATCGACAGTACAACGGCCAAAAGGTTGTCCTTGAGACAGTTTAATTGTTAGGTGTTCAGCTGCTCTCAAATAATCTCTTTTTACGAAATCGGTCACCACAGTCATTCGGTCGTTGGTGCCAGCAGAAGAAAGAAATTGCCAAGTACTCTTGTTATTTGACGAAGTAATTTTATCTGGAAAATTTTTGTTGTAGGTGGATTTGGTTGTAACAGGTAAAAGAGCTAAACATTGGTATGAATTAGTCGAATCGATATTGTCAGATACGATATTTGAAGAGTTCAGTATGGGTTGCCAATAAGGAATATTGTATAAGGTTTTTAACAACCTACTCAGCCTATCTTGAGGCTCTTTAAAACTTTCACTGTCGCTTTTTATATGCAGCTTAAGCATATTTTTATACAGAGTCCAAAATTTCGACTCGGAAAAAATTTCGACTAGTGGTGCGACAATGTTTGAAAGTAGGAGGTTACTCAACAATTATTTCATCCTTTCTTGGATACTAAATCACTTTGTTGTATTAAAATTATGCAATATTTTTGCACCTAAATCTATTTAAGATTGTTTAGTGAGCACAACAATTTTTTCGGACTGCTTTTAATGAAGTCATTGATATCCAATCACATGCTTTATCTAAGATTAAACTTTTTATGGGGTGTTGAATCGTATGCAGTAAACTATCGAATAGATTACTCATTATCCATGCCTATTAAATTAGGCGCCGACGTTTGTAAAAGAATTTAATTGTTAGCGGGATATTTAGTTTGTAAGGTGCGATTTGGGCTGAATTAAAAAGTAAAACAGCCCGATTTTCAGGCTGTTATTTTAAATGTTTGTTTTTCCACTATTTAGGGTTTAAGTGTATTGTGCAATTAAACGCACTTTTTACCACTAATAATGACTAACTCGTTATCATTGTTTTAGATGGTTTTGCCTCTGCTAGCTGACTGGTCGTCGGTATTGTAGTAAGTGAAAGCTTAGGTTTTGGACCTTTACATTCCTCTAACGGGCTTGATTTCACTATTGCAGTAAATCGTTTTCCTGGCTTTAAACTCCTAGGTTTTGCTGGCAGTGCAAATACCTTGTATTTCCTTCCCGCTTCTACATTAATGTTAAACTTAACTTCATCTGCTTCAGTGCCTCCCAACATTCTAGAAAACTCACAAGAACTACTTGTACACACAGCGAAACCGGTAAAAGTATGTAATCCAGGTGATAGATTGAGTGAGATAAAACCGCTGGATTCAATTAAGCTTACACCTATGCCGCCTTGTTTCAGAAAGTGTAACCGTTTGCCATTATGTTTCCCAATAGGTACTGCATAACCTCCTCTAGGAATCAAGGTCGTACTAGTCAGCCTGCCGCAACTAATAACTGGTGCTTTGGGTGCTTCTTCCTGTTGTAAATAATTAAGTGAGGCTCTGTGTTTTAGATTGTTGACCGTTTCATGCGCGGAATGTGCAGCTATCTGCGGTGATTCGAGTTTGGCCACAATGTCTTGTTGAGGAAGCGTGTCCGACTGAGTTGGTGTCTTGGGTTCTGGTGTTTTGTGGTTTAGTTCTGGGACTACAGAGGGATTTACAAAAGTGGTACTTATAGGTTCTAAGGATTGTTTCACATACTCATCGGGAGCCTTTGTTATTAATTGTGTAGCGTTGAATTTGGCCACAAATTTGGGGGCTGGAGTTTGGCTTTTTAGCTCTTGAGGGCCAGAAGTTTTCATTAAGGGGTTGCTACCTGGCTCCAGTGATTGTGTAGATTTTGTTTGCAGTTGTGGTTTTATATTTACATCCACTTGCTGCATATTTTTAGGAGACACAACTGCCGTTTTTACAGGCGTGGCTGCATGTAAATTAAGGCTTAAGGTAATGATTCCAACAGATACCAAAGCGCACATCTTTTCTATTAAATTAGAGAATTTTTTCTCGGTGGAAAATAACCGCTGCACTCTAACTAACAACTGATTACTGTCTTTATTAGCAGCTAAAAGTGAAGTGTTGTTGGCTGTTACATTGGCAAATTGACTTAAGCTGTTGGCGAATAGTAGCGGATCTCCACAGGTTTCTACTGCAATATCATCACAAGCATTTTCTCTCTCTATGTCTACTTTTTTACTCATGGCTAAAACCGCTGGGTTAAAGAAAAAGATGACTTTTAATACAGATTGAAAGGTATTAAACAGGTAATCATGGCGTTTAATATGCGCGAGTTCATGGAGTATTATTGCCTCTACTTGTGATACTGACAGCTGAGTTAACATGCCTAGAGGAATTAAAATAACTGGTTTTAAGTGTCCAATCACGCAGGGGACTTGGACCTTACTAGATTGCAAAAAGGTAATTTGTTTTTGAATATTTACTTTTTTGACTAAAGCAGAAAATATGTTATTCCACTCATGGGATATCGGTGAAATTGACGTTTGTTTTAAATATTGGCTGATTAATATATCTAAAATACAGCGTGCGGCTTGTAAACAAAATCCCAAAAACCAAACAAGTACAATTGTGTCAAGCCATGGATTAATCGTTTGAAAGATACTGCCCCAAGTTGATGAACTGGCTTCGTTAAAGGAAAACCCTTGCAATTGTTCAAACATTAAACTCGCTTGAACTATGTCTTGTTTGCAATAAATAAAGGTTTTAATGCTGATAATAAAACAGCAGAACATAGCTATTAATGCTAACCAGTATCGGGTTTCAGGACGGGAGTTTTTATTTATAACTAAACTCACACTTAACAACCCTAGTACTAAAAGAGATTGCCAAAACGAATGTATGATTGTCCATCCAAGTGCATAAATAAGTTGGCTATCAAAAAACGAAATTAATTTATCCATGATCTTTATCCTCTAAGTCCTTTAGAAATGTCTTAATTTTTTTTAATTCATCTTGATTAACTTTGTGTTTGCCAACCAATTGCATCATCATCTGGCTGGTTGAACCACCAAAAGTATTGTCTATAAACTTACTAAGTAAACTTTCTTTAGTGGTAGATTCTTGAATTTTGGGGAAATAAATATGACTTTTCCCTTCTTTTCTTCTATCCAATAATCCTTTTTCGGTCATAACCTGCATGGTTTTTAAAGTGGTTGTATAACCAACTTTTCTTTGAGTATTAAGTTGAGTATTTACAGTTTGAGCCGTGGCTTCCTGTAAATTCCAAAGAAGGTTCAATATTTCTAACTCTGCTGGTGCGGGGTTTATCATTTATTCATCCTTAACTACGATATCTGTCGTAATAAACATATACGATAAGAGTCGTAGTTGCAAGGCGACTTGTTACAAACACTTACATCCTTTTAGGAAACTTTCGTTTTACGCCTTTGTCTTATTGGGACCAGACATATTTAAGGAATAGAAAAATGGGTAAAAAATCACATAATTTGTTAAAAGAAAATTGGGGCTTTTTATTATTTACGGTGATCTTGTTTGCTTCACGAAGTAGTTTTGCTAATTGGTATGTAGTGCCTACTGGATCGATGCCGTTGATACCACCTGCGTGC
>NZ_JBPOFP010000120.1:0-12813 GCF_051252315.1 Paraglaciecola sp.
TCCTCATTTTGTAACTCTGCACGTAAAACAACGTGACCTTTTTCGGTAAATTTGACGGCATTAGATAAAAGATTAAGTAAAATTTGATTAATACGTACTGGATCACCAATGATTGAATCTGGAATATTCGGTGAGATATCGAAGAGTAATTCTATATGTTTGTCTTCAGCCACTCGTCCCAGCATCATGGTTAGGTTATCAATAAGTTTAGCGTGTTCGAAAGGTACTTTTTCAATGTGTAAGTGACCGGATTCAATTTTAGAGAAGTCTAAAATATCGTTTATTATGGTTAATAAAGATTTAGCTGAAAAATCCACTTTTTCTAAATACTGTCTTTGCTGTTCTGTTAAATTAGATTTTAAAGATAATTCAACCAGCCCAATTATTCCGGTCATTGGAGTTCTTATTTCATGAGACATATTAGCTAAAAACTGACTTTTTACATTGGCAGCATGAGCAAGCTCTTTTGAGGTGGTTTTTAATACAACTTGTTGTTTTTTTAATACAACCAATAGCAATAATAATATCGATATGACACAGCCACTGAACCCCACCAATTCATTCCTTTTTAGCTCCGCTTGTCGTGCATATTGTTCATCGATTGCTTCAATTGTTTTAGCCACAACGGGTAATACAATCAGTGATTGCCTTTGCATGGCTGAAGTTTGGTAATTATCTAAAATAAAATTGGTGTGTAAGGTAAATAGGGTCCAATCGTTTTTATTGAGGTTAGCATTGTTGGCGTTATTGGTTTGTGCTAACAAGGTTGAAATTTCATTTCGCAATTTATCTTGAGGTGTAATGGTAAATTTAAATATTAGTTGTTTTAACTCAGTTACCTTGTCTTTAGCGACATTATCACTGTGTACTTTATCGGAACTAATAAGGCGTAGTGAGGTTTTTGTCATAGAGACAAGTTGGATATATAAAGAAGAAAGGTCTAAGTAACTTTTAACAAGTTGGGCATGTTCGGTACCTTGGTCCATGTTGGATAGCGTCATTTCTATCTGTGATTCGAGTTGCGCAATGTCGTCATAATGCAGATGGTCACTAAAATTGACGTTTAATAATTGAATTTGAAACTGGGGTAATAGGTTTTCCAACTTAGACAGTTGTTCTCGAGTATTGTGTAACTTACCGTCTAGATATTGGGTATAACTCAATAGAGTTGAACAAGTCAGTAAAGTTAAAAGGCAAAAGGTTTCGGGTAAGTACTTTAATAACTTCATGCTTAAAGTATCTCCACTAGTTCACCACTAAAAGCGTGAAGTAAAGCGACGATATCTGCAAGCTCAGAAGGAGAAAGTTCTCGACCTAGTTGCGAGCGAGCCATGATAGTCACCGCTTCTTCTAATGTTGCGATTGAGCCATCATGAAAATAGGGACCTGTTTGGGTAATGTTGCGTAAGGATGGAACTTTAAATACATTCTTATCGTAATCATCACCAGTAATATCGTAGCGACCTAAGTCTGTTAACAGATTTTTGGGGATGTCGCTAATTCGACCAAACTTTTGAAATAAATTACCACCTATATTTATCCCCTGATGACAAGTTGTACAACCATAATCCATAAATAACTCTAAACCACGAACTTGTTGTTGTGATAGGGCTGTTTTGTCTCCTAATATATATTTGTCTATGGGGGCATTGGGGGTAATCAGAGTTTCTTCAAATGCAGTAATGGCGCGAATGATATTTTCAGCCGTGATCTCCTTATTGTTCATTTGTTTAAAAGCACCCGAAAAATAACTGTCTTGGCTTAATTTATTCACAATTGAATTCCAATCGGTTCCCATTTCGACGGGATTATGTATTGGGCCTGATACTTGTTCTGCTAACGTGGCAGCCCTTCCATCCCAGAACTGTTTAAAATTAAAAACACTATTGAGTACGGTAGGAGAGTTTCGACTTCCTTTAAGGCTGTTAACGCCAGTAGATACTGGAAAACCATCTTCGCCGCCGAAATTGGGCATGTGGCAAGAGGCACAGGAAATCGTATTGTCTTTGGATAATAAAGGGCTATTAAATAATGCTTTACCAAGTAACACTAGTTCTTTGTTTACACTTTTTAGTGTGGGGATCGGCTGGATAGGGTGCTCAATTTCTGTAAAGTCATAGACTGTTTCTTGGACAGGATTTTGGTCCTCAGCGTGGCTTTGAGTAAGCAAAATAAACATTGGAAAGCAAAGACAAATAAGAGTTGCTGAAATGAGTACTAGATAATATTGCTTTCCCATTTAATTCTATAATCCATCTATTTGATAACGTTTAAAAAAGTATAGCTAATTATCAAATTTTAGGTGTATTTTTCTAGTAGTTCTTTAGTTCAAGACAGGGAATAAAAAGTAGCGAGATTGAAAAGTTATTTAAGGGGGATTTTGTTTGTGGTGTGGAGCGTATTAAGTCAGGATAGAAAGCTATACATCCATCAAACCTTTAATGAATGTATAGCCAATATTTTGATTAGACATTAAATCTAAAGTGAATTACATCTCCGTCTTTCACTATGTAATCTTTGCCTTCCAGGCGCCATTTACCGGCATCCTTAGCACCTTGTTCACCATTGAATTCAATGAAGTGATCGTAGCCAATAATTTCAGCTCGAATAAATCCTTTTTCAAAGTCAGTGTGAATAATCCCTGCTGTTTGTGGAGCAGTAGAGCCTTCAGGAAACGTCCAAGCTCTTACTTCTTGAACACCTGCTGTGAAGTAAGTTTGCAGAGTTAATAATTCGTAACCACTGCGAATAACACGATTTAGGCCTGGTTCTTCTAGTCCCATATCGGCCATAAACTCTGCTTTTTCTTCTTCGTCCAGTTCACCAATTTCAGCTTCGATTTCAGCACAAACGGCTACAACAACAGCACCTTCTGAGGCTGCAATCTCTCGCACTTTGTCTAGGTATGGATTATTTTCAAAGCCGTCATCGTTAACATTGGCAATATACATAGTGGGCTTGAGCGTTAAAAAGTTCATATAACTGATAACTTTTAACTCTTCTTTATCAAGCTCAATAGAGCGTAATAATTGACCTTCATCTAAATGCGGCTTAATTTTTTCTAATACTTTTAGCTCTGCTTTTGCATCTGCATCGCCACCTTTGGCTCGTTTTGCAACGCGGTTTAACGCTTTTTCTGTTGTATCTAAATCAGATAATGCTAATTCTGTATTAATGATTTCAATATCATCTTCAGGACTGACCTTGCCCGCAACATGAACTATGTTTTCATTATCAAAGCAGCGTACAACGTGTCCAATAGCGTCTGTTTCTCGGATATTAGCTAGAAACTTATTACCTAAGCCTTCACCCTTGGAAGCGCCTGCTACTAAGCCTGCAATGTCCACAAATTCCATCGTAGTGGGAATGGTGCGTTTAGGCTGAACGATGGCGGCTAATTTATCCAAACGCAAATCTGGAACCGGGACGACACCTGTGTTTGGTTCAATTGTACAAAATGGAAAGTTCGCTGCTTCTATGCCTGCCTTGGTTAATGCATTAAAAAGAGTCGATTTACCTACATTTGGTAGGCCAACAATGCCGCATTTAAAACCCATTTTGTATTTCCTCTTAATATTTGATCTATCGATTGGTACAAGTCATTTTACTACCAATCAATTTAAAATTTATTGTGTTACGTTAAATTTAACGTTCGATGTAAGTTTTTGGTTTGTCTTATTCAGCTTTAAATGAATGCAATCGATTCATAGCTGTTTTTAAATCTTGTTTAATTAACATCTCGGTACAGCGAATAGCTTCATCTATCGCTTCTTCAATTTGTTGCTGTTCTTTTTGTGGTGCTTTACCCAACACATGACCTGTTACTCGGCTTTTGTCTCCAGGGTGGCCAATGCCTACGCGGAGTCTTAAAAAGTCTTTTTGATTACTCATTCGACTGACGATATCTCGAATGCCATTTTGACTAGAGCTTCCACCTTTTTTGAATTTTGCGACACCAGGTGGCAAATCAAGCTCGTCAAATGCGACTAATATATTGGCTAACGGAATACGATAAAACTTAGCCAAAGCTGCAACCGCTTGACCACTTTTATTCATAAAGGTAGTGGGGATGAGTAATCGGATATCCTGTCCGGCAATTGAAATTCTGCCAGTGTATCCAAAAAATTTGTTTTCGAGCTTTAATGTGCAGTTATAGGTTTTAGCTAGAGACTCTACTAGCCACCATCCTGCATTATGACGTGTATGCTGATATTCGGGGCCTGGATTACCCAGGCCCACGATTAACTGAATACTGTTATCAGATTCAGTCAAGGCAACTTATTCCGCAGGTGCTTCTTCTTCAGCTGCATCGCCTTCATCTTCGTCTTCAACTTTAGGACCTTTAGCTACTTTAACAGTAACAACGGCTAAATCGTGAGACTCACCTTTGTTAAGCTCTAGTAAAGATACGCCTTTAGGTAATACTAAATCTGTAAGGTGAAGTGTTTGACCTAGTTCAACATCAGTTAAATCTACTTCGATGAACTCTGGAAGATCACCTGGTAAACAACTAATTTCAACATCAACCATGTGATGTTCTGCATGGCCACCTTGGGTCTTGATTGATTCTGCTTTATCTTCATTGATGAAGTGTAAAGGAACGTGAGTATGAAGTGCTTTATTAGCATCAACACGTAAGAAATCAAGGTGCATTACTAGTGGTTTAAAAGCATGACGTTGCATGTCTTTAACCAAAACTTCAACTTGCTCTTTTCCAATGTTTAAGGTTAAAACATGAGAGTAAAAAGCTTCAAAAGCTTGCGCTTGAAAAACTTTGTTATGAGAAAGTGTTAAAGAAACAGCTTCTTTATCTGCTCCGTATAAGACTGCAGGTACTTTACCAGCGTGACGTAGGCGGCGGCTCGCACCTTTCCCTAAATCAGTACGGACTTCTGCGTCTAGAGTGAAAATTCCATCAGACATTGATATAACTCCAAAAATAAGTAAATGAGTGTGAATTTTTGCGACCAAAATTCACGTAAATATTGTTAAACTATTGAATTAATCAAACAATTTAACTAACCCTATAAAAAAGGGCGGCGAATATTAACACTAGCCTAGGCTTGACACAATCTTTGCGCATAAAAAAGGCGACATAAATGTCGCCTTTTTTGCAAATATTGGATTAATCTAATATTCGAACATTGCCGAGATAGATTCTTCGTTGCTTACACGTCTAATCGCCTCAGCTAACATGTTAGATAATGTTAACTGTTTAACTTTAGGAATCGCTCTTATTTCTGGATCTAATGGGATACTGTCTGTGATGATAATTTCATCAATAACAGAGTCACGTAAGTTTTGTGCAGCGTTGCCAGAAAATATAGCATGAGTTGCATAGGCGTAGACATTTTTAGCGCCATGGGCTTTTAATGCTTCTGCTGCTTTGGCTAAGGTGCCACCAGTATCGATCATGTCATCAACAATAATACAATCGCGATCTTGAACATCACCAATAATATGCATTACTTGTGCAACATTCGCTTTAGGGCGACGTTTGTCTATGATGGCTAAATCAGTGTCATTCATCAGCTTAGCAAGCGCTCTTGCTCGAACTACACCACCAATATCAGGAGAAACCACAACCGGATTTTCAAAATTACGTTGACGCATATCGTCTAACAAAATAGGTGTTCCAAAGGCATTATCTACTGGTACATCGAAGAAGCCTTGAATCTGTTCTGCGTGCAAATCTATAGTTAATACACGGTCAACACCTACATTTGACAAGAAGTCAGCAACAACTTTTGCTGTAATGGGAACCCTAGCTGAACGAACTCGTCTATCTTGACGAGCATATCCAAAATATGGAATTACGGCGGTAATACGGCCAGCTGATGCACGACGGAAGGCATCGATCATTACGATCAATTCCATTAAGTTGTCGTTAGTGGGGGCACAAGTGGATTGAATGATAAAAACATCTGATCCACGAACATTTTCGTGAACTTCTACACTGATTTCACCATCACTAAATCTACCAACACTCATGTGTCCGAGTTTAGTATAAAGTCTATCAGCGACTTTTTGGGCTAGTTCAGGTACTGCATTTCCAGCGAAAAGTTTCATATCCGGCACGATTAAAATCCTCGGTGCTTAAATTTAGTTACATAAATAAAAATGGCTATAGTCATTAGAATGAACCTACGCATAACGTCGGGATCAAGCAATGACTCACAACTTAACATTTCTTATTAAAATTGGCTGGGGTAGCAGGACTTGAACCTACGAATGGCGGGATCAAAACCCGCTGCCTTACCACTTGGCTATACCCCAATTAAACTTTTATACCCGTATTATACGTAGATTACATCTTACGATTGCAGATGTGTATATAAAGGTGAAATATTCAGCCCCTTAGCTACAAAGTTTATACTGCCCTTAGGCAATAAAGCTTGAATATTTAACGCCTCTTGATGTTGCTTGAACATCGCAAATACACATGCGCCGGTACCGGTCATTCTAGACGGCGCGTATTCTAACAACCACTGTAATGTGTTTGCAACATCAGGATAGAGTTTACAGACTAATTCTTGGCAATCATTATGTGTATTGTCGAACTTGTAGTCACTAAACTCTATTTTAGCTGTATTTCTAGGCAGATCAGCTTGACCAAATATGTCTGCTGTGGAAACGTGGCAATTTGGAAACACCACAAGATAGTAACTTTCGCTTAACTCAACGGGTTTTAATAATTCTCCCACACCTTCTGCGAAGGCGGTTTTTCCTTGGACAAATATCGGTACATCTGCGCCTAAGCTCAATCCAAGTTTAGCTAATTGATCTTGAGGTAGATTGATGTCCCAAAGTTTGTTTAATGCTACTAATGTTGTTGCTGCATTTGACGAACCACCGCCAATTCCGCCACCCATTGGCAACCGCTTTTTTAAATGAATATGGCAGCCTAGCTTGTTGACTAGAGCTGAAGGACTTTGGGACTGTAATAGTTTAGCCGCTTTAACGATTAAGTTATCTTCGTCAGGTACCCCATCAATTGGGGTTGCCAGGGTAATTCGGCCACTTTTATTAATTTCAAACGCGAGTTCGTCACCAAAGTCGAGTAATTGAAAAAGGCTCTGTAATTGATGATAGCCATTTTCATATCTGCCATTAATATGTAGAAATAAATTAAGTTTGGCTGGGCTTGGCCACCACGTTAATTGAGGCTTTGTGTCATTTATGACCATGAGTTAACCCTAATGAGTAATTGGTTGTTGGTACTGCGGTTATTAAAGGTTATTTTGTGGGGTAACCACATTCCATTGATCAATTTGTAGTTGTCGTAGTTGATTAGCCAGTCTTCACATTGGTCACAATTGGGTTGAATCTGCGTCACCCAACCTTGTTCTGCAGTTATAAACTGTGCATTTGGGGTGATTTGTCCTTTAATCCAAATAGGAAAGTGTTCAACAGGTATTTGCCATCCGGTCATTCGCCAAATCAAAAAGCTAGCGTTAGTGTCTTGATAAACTTCGTCATCGGCCTGCAATGTAACCTGTTCTTTATCACCATACATTTTGAGTAACGAAGTACCAATAACAGTCGTAAGGTTTAATTTAAATTCGCTTTGTTTTTGTTGCCAGCTGAAACTTGCACTTTGTTTTTTGGTTGGGCTTTTGAATCCTAATCTGCCTTTAATTTGCCAATGATTGAATTGGGTTAACATTTTTTGATGTTCAACTGCGTTTAAATTCACCTGTTGAATCGGCTTCTGAGCACAGCCAAATAAAAATATTGTTAAGCTAAAGGCCAAAAGTTTTGAGCAAAATGGCACTAAAAGATAAAGTGTAGATTGGGATTTTTTCAACGTTAGGTTCTGAAATGTCAATATTTAGGGATACAATATGAACATAAAAATGACTTCTCTTTCAATAGTTTTACCTTTTGCGTACAATGCCGCAAAAATTTTGTAGTAAATTAATTATCATCTCATGACCCTAATTGCGTTTGGCATCAACCACAAAACCGCTTCGATAGAATTGCGGGAGAAAATTGCGTTTTCTCCGGACGCAATTGTTGACGCGCTTGCAATGTTAGGACAAAGAACGGGTGCCAAAGAATCGGTCATTGTTTCTACGTGTAACCGTACCGAGATATATGCACAAGTTGAGCAGAGTCAAGTTGATAGTATTGCAACTTGGTTAGCTGAGTTTCATGGCGTAGATAGTCGTGAAATACAAAACAACAGCTATTTACATATTCAGCAACAAGCTATTCATCACATTATGCGTGTTGCCTGTGGCCTAGATTCATTAATGTTAGGCGAGCCGCAAATACTAGGGCAAGTCAAACAGGCTTTTACCGACGCAAAAAATTCTGGCGTTATTCAAAGTGATTTTGAACGGTTGTTTCAGCACACATTCTCTGTCGCTAAACGAGTGCGCAATGAAACAGAAATTGGTGCAAATGCAGTGTCTGTTGCTTATGCCTCAGTACAACTCGCTAAACATATATTTTCTTCTTTAGATAAAAGCCGAGTACTACTGATTGGGGCTGGTGATACTATTGAACTTGTGGCTAAACACTTATCTGAGCAAGGTGTGAAATCACTTACTGTGGCTAATCGCACATTAGCTCGTGCCCAAGCCATAGCAGAACCATTGGGTGGTTCGGTGTTAACCTTGGCGCAAATACCTAGCCATTTAAAAGACGCAGATATTGTTATTAGCTCTACTGCTAGTCAATTACCCATCATAGGTAAAGGTTTGGTTCAAAGTGCGTTAAAAGAACGCAAACATAAACCTATGTTTTTGGTGGATTTAGCCGTACCAAGAGATGTGGAAGCCGAAGTGGCTGAATTAGACGACGCCTATTTATATACGGTTGATGATTTGCAACAAATCGTCGAAAAAAACCTAGCGTCACGTCAAGACGCTGCTGTGTTGGCTAATGAGATGGTCGAACAGCAAGTTGAGTTATTTTTACAGTGGCAACAAAGCCAATCATCAATTGATGTGTTAAAAAGTTTTAGAGAGCAAAGTGAATCTCAAAAAGATATGCTGGTGAACCGAGCCGTGAATCAACTTGCAGATGGAAAACATGCCGAACAAGTGTTAATTGAATTGGCAAATAAACTAACCAACAGTTTGATTCATGCGCCTACCAAAGCGTTAAAAAAAGCGGCGAGTGAACAAGATGCTCAAAGCCTATCTATTTTAAAAGATGCATTAGGATTAAAAAATCAGGATAATTAGTTAATAAACGGGATTTTCTAATCCTAATGCATTCCATCATTTTTAGTTAAAGACATTAATGTCAGTCTATACAGGAATATAATGAAAAAATCTGTTCAACATAAATTGGAAACTCTGGTTGAGCGCTTTGAAGAAGTGCAAGCTTTACTAGGTGAAGCCGAAGTTATTGCTGATCAAGACCGCTATCGAGGATTGACCAAAGAGTATTCGCAATTAGAGAGTGTGGTGAAGTGTTTTCGCGAATACCAAGTTGCTCAAGAAGACCTTGAATCAGCCCAAGAGATGATGCAAGAAGACGATGCTGAAATGCGTGAAATGGCGCAAGAAGAGTTTAAAGCCGCCAAACAAAGTATCGAAACTTTAGAACAAGAGTTACAAGTTTTATTGTTACCTAAAGATCCTAATGACGACAGTAACTGTTTTGTTGAAATACGTGCTGGAGCCGGTGGTGATGAAGCCGCTATTTTTGCCGGTGATATATTCCGTATGTACAGCCGATATGCGGAAAAACAAGGTTGGAAAGTAGAAGTAGTAACCTTAAATGAAGGTGAACACGGTGGATATAAAGAAGTCATTGCCAATATTTTAGGCACTGGCGCATACGGTATTATGAAATTTGAGTCAGGTGGACACAGAGTGCAACGAGTACCTGAAACTGAATCTCAGGGTAGGGTACATACCTCGGCTTGTACGGTTGTAGTCATGCCAGAAGTACAAGAATCTGAAGCGATAGAAATAAACAAAGCTGATCTAAAAATAGACACCTTTAGGGCATCTGGTGCGGGTGGTCAGCACGTTAACAAAACTGATTCAGCCATTCGTATTACTCATGTTCCTACAGGTGTTGTAGTAGAATGCCAAGATCAGCGTTCACAACATAAAAATAGAGCCCAGGCCATGGCTATTCTGCAATCTAGGTTAACTCAGCTTGAAGAAGAAAAACGTCAAGAAGAAGAAACATCTACTCGCAGAAATTTAGTTGCCAGTGGCGATCGATCAGAGCGTATCCGTACTTATAATTTCCCACAAGGTCGAGTCACTGACCACAGAATTAACTTAACGCTCTATCGTTTGGATGACGTCATCGCTGGTGAGTTAGGTGCGGTGCTAGAGCCCATTAGACAAGAGCATCAAGCTGATTTGTTAGCGTCTTTGTCTGACGATTAATACATGTATACCTTTCAAAATCTTGAGCGATAGTTAATTGACTATTGCTCAAGCTATTCAATGGGCTAAACAGCAGTTAACCGCGCACAACGTAAGTGACGACGGTATGACTAACTCAGTGGTTATCGACAGTAGAGTTCTGTTATGCGCATGCTTAGATTGTGAGTTGACTTACTTACATACCTGGCCTGAAAAAGCGTTAACCCCAGGACAAAAGGCACGTTTTGAAGATTTTATAAGTCAACGAGTCGTCGGTCATCCTGTCGCCTATATTATTGGGTATCGAGACTTTTGGTCGTTACGCTTGAACGTTTCTCCTGCCACTTTGATCCCAAGATCCGAAACCGAACTTTTAGTTGAACTTGCTCTAGAATTAGCCTTGCCCGAAAGTAGCCGAGTTTTAGATTTGGGCACTGGCACCGGGGCTATTGCTTTATCACTCGCTAGCGAAAACCCAAATTGGCATGTTTTAGGTGTTGATAAAAGTCATGCTGCTGTCGAATTAGCAAAAGAAAACGCTAAACTTAATGGGTTAGAGCAGGTAAAGTTTTCTCAAAGTGATTGGTTTTCTGCAATCGATGGACAGAAATACGATTTAATCGTCACAAACCCACCCTATGTCGAATCTTCAAGTCCATTTCTACATCGAGGAGATGTTCGATTTGAGCCTGCTAGTGCACTAACTTCTGGTCTGGAAGGAATGGATGACATTCAAGTCATTGCGCAACAAGCAAAAAATCACATGTCACCAAATGCATGGCTAGTAATTGAGCATGGATACCAACAAGCCCAGATCGTCAAAGATGTGTTAAACTTTAATGGTTATTCTAGCGTAATTAATAAGCTAGATCTTAATCATATGCCACGAGTAACTTTGGCTCAAAAATCGTAAATTTTTTGTTAATTATTAGCGAATTAACTTGTTGTTCGAGTCACTAAGTTATATTTTATATTGGTTAGAGTTGTAAGAGCTACCAAAGCTAATTTTCTTAAAATGGGAACGTATATGTCTGATGAGATTTTGTTTGCTGAAGATGATGGTGAGGAAGAGGTTATCAATCATGGCAAATGGAAAGTTCTGATTGTTGACGATGAACCAGAAGTTCATGCGGTTACTAAACTTGCCTTGAGTGATTTTGTTTTTCAAGACCGCAACTTAGAGTTCGTTAGCGCCTATAATGGTGAAGAAGCTAGGCAAATGTTTCGTGAGCACGATGATATTGCTGTTGTATTACTCGATGTAGTGATGGAAACAGACGATGCAGGCTTAAAAGTTGCCGAATTTATCAGAAATGAAGCCCATAACCATTTTACTCGAATAATATTGCGTACAGGGCAACCAGGACAGGCTCCTGAAAGAGACGTGATCATCAATTATGATATTAATGATTATAAATCTAAAACTGAACTCACGGCTCAAAAATTATTTACCGTAGTGATTTCAGCCCTTCGTTCCTATCGCGATATAAACTCAATAGAAGAAAGCCGTAAAGGTTTAGAAAAAATAATCGCTGCATCTGCAGACTTGTTTAGTATTCTTTCGCTGGAAAACTTTATTGAAGGCATTGTCCAACAATTAGCTTCATTATTGGGTGGTACCAAGGGAGCTGCCTATTTAACTTCAGCAGTGGCCGGCCCTAAACCTTTGGAACAATATAACCCTGATGAACTTTATGTGTTTACAGGCAAAGGATCGTACGAATGTAGGGCAGGCGAAAAATTAGAGCAAGTATTAAGTGGTGCTGAATTAATTTCATGTAGAAAGGCTTATAAAAATCAGTGTTTAGTATATGAAGATGAATATTTAGTGGCCTACTGCGGCAGTAAGAGTAATAAAGGTTCCTTGTTATATTTATCTGGATTACCAAGACGTTTGAACGACACAGATAAAAGATTAGTTGAGATTTTTTCACAAAATGTACAAATAGCATTCGATAACGTTTTGCTAACTAAAGACATTGAAGATACACAAAGAGAAGTAATTGAACGCATTGGTAAAGCAATGGAGTATCACTTTGACCATTTTTATTTTGTTTATTACGTATTGAATCGTAAACGTCAGCTAAGCTGGTGATACGACAAAATATATGAATATTTTCTCCCGACTTGCCTCTAGGGTAACCATTACCATTCCAATACTCCAGATGATCTCTGGCGATTAACGCGGCTGTTTTTATTAATGGACGATTAGAGTCTTTTAACAAGTTATAACCAAATTCAGCATGATTTTTTAAGGTGTCTAACTCTTTATCATCCAATTCACTATCTTTTTCCAAAATGCCATCTGGTACTTTGACTTTTCCAATATCATGTAGTGGCACAGCTAAACACAATGTATTTAGTTCGGCAGAAGATAACCCCGCTTCTCGTCCTAATACATCGCAAATTTTCACCATACGTTGGATATGTTTACCTTCACCAAAGTGATACTCCATTGCTTTACCAATGCGTT
>NZ_JBPOFP010000121.1:0-12759 GCF_051252315.1 Paraglaciecola sp.
GTAGTTGGCTTTTTCTCGAGCCTCGTTAATTATAGCCAACTATTTTATAGCCACTTAGCACTGTGTTAATGACCGCTCCTCGCTCTAAGCCGTCATACACATCTTGATTTTGTCGTTATAGCTTTTGATTTTCCTGTGAATGAAACTTACGCTAAAAAGAAATTGGCTTGTCGAATGTCCAGATATGGACATCTGGACAAGGCAATCCTTTATAGCTGGGAGCGGCTTATTGCCGATTCGAAAAATAAGCCTGTTTATTTTTAGATAACGTAAGTTTGTGGAGCACGGCTTCTTTTGTTTACTTTTCTTAGCTGTTGAAGAAAAGTAAATCGAGCCGCAGGGATGCGGTTTGAAAACTCGTCATGGATGACGATTCGCAAAGCGAATAAAATAAGCGGTGCTCTTGGTGGGCGAAGCACATACGTTAACGCAGCGCATGCTTTTAAATAGTTTAAAACCCAAGTACGTTTTTCACCTTAGCGCCAACTCAAATTCGTCTATTTTGTCTTCTTTGATTTTTTACCGCTATTCTTAGCTGTTTTTTGGAAGCTTATTTGACTCGCTGTTGCTTTGTTACTGCGGCTATTGCGGGCATGTCTTCCTGCACTTTTTAATAAACTCACTCTGTTACTCACTTCAAATCCAGCTTTGACAATGCGTTTGATTTTACTATCAATTAACCTTTCTATTTTAGCTACTGTGCTTTCTTCTTCACGGCTTACGAATGATATGGCATATCCCTCGTTACCAGCACGTCCAGTGCGTCCAATTCTATGCACATAATCTTCTGGTAGGTAAGGTAAATTAAAGTTAACTACGTAATCTAGACCTTGAATATCTAAACCTCTTGCAGCAACGTCGGTCGATATTAAGACTTGTAAATCAGCTGATTTGAAATCAGCGATGGCACGCCTACGGGCGCCTTGGCTTTTGTCACCATGACATACCGCCGCGTTTATCTTTGCTTGTTTTAAGGCTGCCATTAATATGTCAGCTTGATGTTTAGTACTAGTGAACACTAAAACTTGAAACCAGTTCTGTTCTTTTAATAAACGTTTAAATAATTCAACTTTACGAGATTCTTCTACTGGGTACATCACATGTGACACAGTTTCGGCAGTCGTGTTGATCTTACTTACCTTAATCACTTGATGGTTATTCAGTATTTTGTGTGACAACTCATTCACTGCAGGTGAAGATGTCGCTGAAAATAATAACGTTTGATGTTTTTTTGTAGCCTGCTGCAAGATAACTTGAACATCAGTGATAAATCCCATGTCTAACATTCGATCTGCTTCATCTAGCACAACAAAGTCAATACTTGCTAAATTAACGTGGCTTAAGGCTAGGTGTTCAAGTAGACGACCTGGGGTAGAAATTACAATATCAACACCATTTTTAAGTTTAGCTTTTTGGCCGCCCATTTTTACACCGCCGTACAAAGCAGTGACTGACAGAACAGTGAATTGAGCATAATTGGTGATTGTATTGGACAATTGCTCAGCTAACTCTCTAGTGGGCGTTAAGATTAGCGCTCTAGGACTTGATGATTGAGTAGTTTGAGGTGTATCTAAAAGTTTTTGCAAAATAGGTAAAGCAAAAGCGGCGGTTTTACCTGTGCCGGTTTGTGCATTAACTAATAAGTCTTTTCCGCGTCTAGCAGGAGTGATGGCCTGCTGTTGTACAGGTGTCATTTGTGTATAACCACAGGCGTCGATAGCGCGTTGAAGTTCACTTGCAAAACCAAGGTTAGAAAAATTCATATCAAATGTCCTGTGTAACCACTAAAATGAGGGCGGAATATACAGTATTTTAGATAAAAAAGTCAGCTAGATAGCGTAATTATGCTACAAATTTACGCTTTAAATAGAAAACCGCTTACCAAGGTAAGCGGTCCAGGGAGATAATCATGACAGTTCACTACGCTGTCATAGTAATTATAGACAATAATAATGAATAAAAAGTTCAATTTTTTAAATAATTATTCATTATTTAGATGGAGAGAATATATGAAACATTTTATCTGCATATTAGTTTTATGCTTATTGGGGTGTGATAAGAATGAAGTCGGTGATATCTCATTAGGTGCATTTACCACACAAGATATTAAACTTAATACCTTGATTGACCCTGTCGTAACCGGTGTAACTTGTCATGTGGCAAGTATTGAAGCTGATTTGAGTTTTTCTGATCCATCAGATAGTTCGATTGCGTGTCGTCAAACAGGTGAGATCACCACAAGTATGATCGCTGCTATAGATAAATCTAAATCCGGTGAAGTTGTGTTTAAAAAGTCTAAAAGTATTTTCTTTAAAACAATGAAAATACGTCGAATTTACGATCAACAAAGCCAAACGTTAATGTATGTGTCTTATTCGACTAAAGAAACCTCGGGTAGTTTTAAGCACAGTTTGTCTACTGTTCCTTTATGGGGGACTCAGGCATACAAATCGGTAAATAATAATCACTAATTATTTAGTTTGGCACTATTGTGGTGCATGCGCACAACTATAGCGGTATTGCGCGACTATAATTTTAAGTCTAAATAAGTAACTTACTGATAATTATGCGAAATTAATTTGGCTTAAGCTTTGCTTAGTATTGCCCCATTAGGTTTTTATTTGTTCGGAAAAAAAGTGTCACAACACAAAACCTCAATTACTGAGTCAAAACAATTGTCTCAAGAATTACGTATTTTACTTATTGACGATAATGCACAACGTGCAGAGTCGTTGACGATAGCATTAGAAAACTCACGTTATAAAGTTAGCCATTTAGCTTCCACCAATTCAGGACTTTTAAAGCAAGTCGAACAGATTCAGCCGGATATTATTGTAATTGATATAGAGTCACCCAGTCGAGATATCCTAGAAAGTTTAAGTACTATTTCCCAATACAACCCAAAACCTGTGGTGATGTTTGCCGAAGAGCAAGACACTCAAGCCATTAACTTATCTATAGAGTCTGGCGTGAGTGCGTATGTTGTTGGTGACATTCAAATGAGTCGGGTAAAACCTATTTTAGATGCAGCTTGTGCTCGATTTAAGGAGTTTCAAAAATTAAAGAACGAGTTAACCGAAACTAAACATGAGTTAGCCAACCGTACTTTAGTTGATCAAGCTAAACGATTATTAATGAAAAAGAAAAACCTCAGTGAAGACCAGGCATATAAAGCCATGCGAAAAACGGCAATGGATACAGGTCAAAAACTTGAAGATGTTGCTAAGACATTGATTTCTTTATTAAATACATTCTAATTATAAGGTTCATTTATGATTAAGCCAGAACAAACTAACCTGACATTAGGATTCATTCCGCTTACAGATTCTGCTCCATTAGTTGCCGCTAAAGAAATGGGTTTCTTTAATCAGTGGGGCCTTAATGTCAGCTTACAAAAACAAAACTCTTGGGCTACCTTGCGTGATAAATTGCATGTTGGCATTCTTGACGCGGCTCAGATGCTCGCACCTATGCCCTTGGCCAGTACTTTAGGTGTGGGGTGTGCTAAAACACACGTTATTACGCCTTTAGTGTTAAGTTTAAACGGTAATGCCATCACTTTGTCTCAACAATTACATGTTGAGATCTTGAACGAAAATAGTTTGAGTCATATTACTCTGCCTTTAGCCCCTTATTTACTAAAAAATGTTATTCAGACCCGTAAACAGCAAGGCAGGCCGAAAATTAAGTTTGCGACGGTTTTCCCGTATAGCTGCCATTTTTATCAATTAAGGGACTGGTTAAGTTCGGCTGATATCAAATTAGATGACGTGGATATTGGCGTTGTGCCACCAGTTAATATGGTCAGTATGTTAGAAAATGGAGAAATGGATGGCTTTTGCGTAGGCGGTCCATGGAATGCTCAGGCGGTAAGAGCGGGTCTAGGTATTACTGCCGTCACGTCTTTTGATATATGGCAAGATTCCCCTGAAAAAGTGCTAGGTTTACGCCAAGCTTGGTACAATAGTAACCCGAATACCGTATTGGCTTTAACAGCAGCGCTTCAACAGGCTTGTATTTGGTTAGAAAGCACACCAAATCGTTTTGAAATTGCATGTATGATGAGTGCTTCAAAGTATTTAAATGCACCAGTTGAGGTAATTGCACCGTCTTTGATCGGAAGTTGCTTAACCGACTTATCCATGCAGCCAAGAGAAATCCCTTCTTATAATCAGTTCTACAAATCTCAGAGTGACTTAATTAATTCGCCAGAATTTGTAAGGGGCGAATGGTTATTAAGTAAAATGCAAAGCGCAGGGCATCTTGAAAAGATAAATATTCCAAACGGTATCGTAAAACAGGTATTTCGTCCTGAAATATACGAAGAAATGCGTTTGAAAACCAATGATGCCTCTTAAGTAGAGGTGTTCATTGAATACTAAGGTGTCGTTGTTCTTAATCGCTCTATTTTGTTGTTTAATATATTGTCGTTAATATTAATAGAATGTGAATTAACCTCCATATTGCAATGATTTAGTGCATTTGTTGCTGTTTGTTAGCTGCTTTGTTTTTGTGCGTTACGCCCTGTTTTGAATCGATATTTCTAACACTCCCTTCTTTTTATTTCGTAACTAATTGATATTACTGGTAAATAATGTTGGCATTATTAGTGCTTATTTGTCGGCCAGTGATGCATCAAATTAGTGATAGTGTCCTTAAATGTGCAACGATTGTGCACATCAAACTTCGCTACAAGTGAGGTTAAGAAACTTATTGAAAATGGCTGTGTATTTTTTAATAAGTGTTTAATTCGAATGTTTTTAATTATGAGTATGACAAATGAGCGCTGAAAAATTTAATTTGCTGTCTTTCACCGGCAAAATGAAAACCCTTCATCTTTCTTGGATGGCCTTTTTTATAACCTTTATGGTGTGGTTCAATATGGCCCCACTAAAAGGCGCTATCGTTGATGGTGTTGGCTTAACGCTTAGTGAATGGAAGACTCTATTAATTATTAACGTTGCTTTGACTATTCCAGCACGAGTGATAATTGGTGCGTTAACCGATAAATACGGCCCTCGTATCGTTTATTCAAGCCTTTTGGCTATTTGTTCTATCCCTTGTTTTGCTTTTGCTTTAGCAGACAGTTTTACCCAATTACTTATCGCTCGTTTTGCTCTTGGTTGTATCGGTGCTGGTTTTGTTGTCGGTATTAGAATGGTAAGTGAATGGTTTCCACCTAAAGAATTGGGTACCGCAGAAGGTGTTTATGGTGGTTGGGGGAACTTTGGTTCTGCAGCAGCTGCATTTACCTTACCTACTATCGCGTTAATGTTTGGTGGTGAAGACGGATGGCGTTACGCCGTTGGTATCACAGGCCTTATGAGCTTGATGTTCAGTTTTGTATATTACAAAAACACCAATGATACGCCAAAAGGTTCAACTTATTTTAGACCTAAGAATTTAGGTGGCATGGAAGTGACCAGTGTGGGTGACTTTTATTTGTTGTTAATTATGAAAACGCCTATGTACTTAGCGTTAGCTTTGTTGAATTGGAAATTATCACCAGAAGGCGTATCGCTATTTGGCGAAACTGTTGCACTGTTTGTGTATATTGGTTTAGCTGCTCTATATGTTTACGACTCTTATTCTACATACAAAGTGAATAAAGACATTTTTGTCACCCCAGTGCCAGAATCTCATCGTTATGCTTTTAAACAAGTAGCGGTATTGAATGTTTTGTATTTTGCTACATTTGGTTCTGAATTAGCCGTTATTTCAATGTTACCCGCATTTTTTGCAGAAACGTTTGAGTTAAGTATGGCTACAGCTGGATTGTTAGCAGGTATGTATGCTTTTATGAATTTAATGTCTCGTCCAGGCGGCGGTTTACTTTCAGATAAGTTTGGTCGTAAGAAAACCTTACTTATTTTAACGGCTGGTTTAGCGGTTGGATATTTCTGCTTAAGTTTAATTGATTCTAGCTGGCCAATTTGGTTAGCCGTAATTGCGGTAATGGCTTGTTCTTTCTTTGTTCAATCTGGTGAAGGTGCTGTATTTGCAGCAGTACCCTTGATTAAACGTCGTCTAACAGGTCAAATTGCCGGTATGACAGGTGCATACGGAAATGTTGGTGCGGTTGTTTATCTAACGGTTTATTCATTAGTCGATACGTCTACCTTCTTCTTAGTAATTGCCGGTACAGCTATCCTTGGATTTACCGCTTTACTGTTTATGAAAGAGCCTTCAGGAACTATGACTGAAGTACGTGAAGATGGTACTGTTGAATTAATCGATGTAACTTAATTCTTTTAAGATGAGAAAATAAAATTGGAAAAACTAAAGTTAGAGTTCGGTGGTTTTTCCAGCCAAGGGGTAAAGGCAGAAAATCAAGATGCCTTTGCCGCTTTTTTACCTAAAGATCACGCCCTAGACTCAAAAGGTGGGGTGGCTACCATAGCTGACGGAGTGAGTGTTTGTACTCGTGCCCGTGAAGCGTCTAATACTTGTGTGAGTAATTTCATTCAAGACTATTATCAAACTCCTCAAACCTGGACGGTAAAACGCGCGGTTAGCCAAGTGTTACAAGGCTTAAATCGTTGGTGTCACGGTCAACACGATTATGAACATGGCGGCCATAGCCAGATGGTGACCACGTTTAGTGGCATGGTCTTTAAGTCTGCTTCTGGTTTTATTGTGCATACCGGTGATAGCCGTATTAGTCGAGTACAAGGCCAAGATTTTGAGCAACTGACTACCGATCATGTGTCTCGTCAAGGTGGCAAAAACGTTTTAACAAGAGCTGTCGGCATTGAGCCTCATTTAGATGTGGATTTTCGAACCGTTGAATTAGAACGTGGTGATATATATGTGTTTACCACTGATGGTGTGCATGAGTTTTTATCTACTAAAACCCTACTTAAGTTTATTCATGACGAAAACCTTAGTTTAGAGCAAAGAGCTAAAAATATAGTTGATAAAGCTTTAGAAGTGGGGAGTGACGATAACCTGACATGTTTACTGGTAAAAGTAGTCGAATTAGCCGATGTGAGTTTAGACGAACATTTCAGGCAACTTACTCGTTTAGCCATGCCCCCAGCATTAGAAGTTGGCATGAAGCTAGAAGGTTACCGGGTAGTAAAAACCGTATTTAACGGTACCAGAAGTAGCCTATACAAAGTCATTAACGAACAAGATGGTAAAGTTTATGGTTTAAAAACCCCGTCTCAACATTTTGCAGATGATCCCATTTATTTAGGTGGATTTTTACGTGAAGAATGGATCGGTCAACATATCAATCACCATAACGTTATGAGCGTGTTTAAACGACCCGATAACGCTAAGTTTATGTATCATGTGTGTGAATACATCGAAGGTCAAACGTTGCGCCAGTGGATGGTCGATAATCCTAACCCTTCTTTAGATCAAGTTCGTGTAATCATTAGTCATTTGATTGATGCTCTTAGAGTGTTGCAACGCAAAGATATGGTGCACCGAGATGTAAAACCTGAAAATGTGATGATAAATCACCATGGAGAAGTAAAGTTAATCGATTTTGGGACTGTATTAGTGAATGCCTTAGCTGAAACTAAGTCTTTACCAAATGAAGATATTGCGGTTGGTTCAGTTCACTATATTGCACCTGAATATTTGTTAACCCACAAAAGTGATCATCAAAGTGATTTATTTTCTGTTGGGGTGGTGATCTACGAAATGTTAACCGGCCAGTTACCATTTAAAGCCTTTAAATATCAAGATTACATTCCAAGCACTTTTGATGAGTGGCAGTATCAAAGTTTAACTAAGTGTAGAACAGACTTACCTCAGTGGTTAGACATGACCTTACAAAAGGCTCTTCAACCTAATCCTAAGTTTCGCCATGAAGCTTTTTCAGAATTGTTAATGGATTTGTCTAAACCTAATAAAAGTATGCTGAGTGCAGGGGCTAAACAACCCTTAATCAAACGTAACCCATTATTGGTTTATAAGGGGCTATGTGTGATCCAATTTGTCGTCATTGTTATATTGGTTGCCTCGTTTACCTAAGTCTTTAATATTTTTGATGTCTTGACGTCAGTTATTTTGTACCCCAAATTTTTGAAACCGCTTGATTTGAACCTAATGTCCCTACAACCAACGCAACTAGACTTACAGTAAAAAATACTGCTACTGGTATTAGGGCTCCCAATCCAAAACCGGCATTCATTGCTAATACCGCAGACACACAGGATAGAAATAAGAATATGGCCCCAAGCGCAACAAGCGCTGTTCTATGTGACTTTTTGTAGTTTGGTGAGGCCTGATCGGATTCAAATATATTTAATATTGGACTGAATAGTTGAGTTAATAAGCTTTTCATTGATTTCACTTTGTCATGTATGCGGATTTTAAAGGCAAGGTTAAATGCATACACCTAGTATACCGATTTCGGCGAATAATTGATCTGTAAAACATATGTTTTACTTAATTTGGTACAGATAAGTGCCACTAAACTAGGCTGTTAATGACTGACAAAATCTAAGTGCATTTCACTTGTAAATTTATTGTTAAATCGTAATAACTTATTCCAAAAATAGCACTTCATTTGTGCATTGTTGCACAAACTTGGTTTTTGAATTTTAGCTTGAAATTTAAGGTTATGGTTAAGGTGTTGATATTTAAGGGAAATAAAAGTTGGCATCCTTGATGCAATACAAACTTCGAGTGTGATGTGTCTATGTTATTAAAGTAGGTGCTCTCAAATTTTTAGACGTTATTTGCGTCTTCAATGCTTAAAATTAATCTGTAATGTCCCAGTGTTGGGATTTTATAGTTAGGCAATGTAGCCCACAAAGAACCCAGAGGGATCTTTGTGGGTTTTTTTTTATTTGAATTTTCGGAGTTGGGAATGGCTAACAATAAATTAATGAACACATTAAAACACGCTGTTAAAACACTCCGTGTTGGAATGGTGTCGGCAGTAATTACTGGTGCTTTTATTAGCGCACACGTAACTGCAGATGAAATAGGCTACGCAGAAAAAGAAGAACTAAAATTTGGCTTTATCAAATTAACTGATATGGCGCCTTTAGCCGTTGCTTATGAAAAAGGATATTTTGAAGACGAAGGTTTATACGTCACGTTAGAAGCGCAAGCAAACTGGAAAGTTTTGTTAGACCGAGTCATTGATGGGCAGTTAGACGGCGCTCACATGTTAGCAGGACAGCCACTAGGCGCTACTATTGGTTATGGTACAAAAGCAGACATCATCACTGCTTTTAGTATGGATTTAAACGGTAATGCAATTACGGTTTCTAATGACATTTGGAAACAAATGAAAAAGCATATCCCTCATGAAGGTGGTAAGCCAGTTCACCCAATTAAAGCCGATTCTCTTAAACCTGTGGTTGACGATTTTAAGAGCAAAGGTAAACCTTTTAAAATGGGTATGGTTTTCCCTGTATCTACCCATAACTACGAGCTACGTTATTGGTTAGCAGCTGGTGGCATTCACCCAGGTTATTATTCGTCTCAAGAAGGTGGTGTGAAAGGCATTAGTACCGATACTAAAGGTTTAGTGGATGCTGATGCATTACTTTCTGTTACGCCTCCACCTCAAATGCCAGCGACTATGGAAGCAGGTACCATTTACGGATATTGCGTAGGTGAACCTTGGAACCAACAGGCCGTATTTAAAGGTATTGGTGTACCAGTTGTTACTGATTACGAAATTTGGAAAGACAACCCTGAAAAAGTATTCGGTGTCAGTAAAACATGGGCTGAGAAAAACCCTAACACTCATATTCGCGTAGTTAAAGCTATGATCCGTGCTGCCATGTGGTTAGATGCTAATAACAATGCTAATAGACCTGAAGCAGTAAAAATCTTAGCTAAGAGCCAATATGTAGGCGCTGACTATGACGTTATTGCAAATAGTATGACGGGGACATTTGAGTACGAAAAAGGTGACAAACGTGACGTACCTGATTTCAACGTATTCTTCCGTTATAACGCGACTTACCCTTTCTATAGTGATGCTATTTGGTATCTAACTCAAATGCGCAGATGGGGACAAATTTCAGAGCCTAAATCTGATTCTTGGTACAAAGAGATCGCAAAGAAAGTTTATCGTCCTGATATCTATGCTCAAGCAGCAAAAGCTTTGATTGCTGAAGGTAAAGCTAAACCAAGTGAATTCCCTGAGTTTACTACTGAAACTGGGTATAAGCCTGCGCAGAAGCACTTCATTGATAACATTGTATATGACGGTAGCCAACCGAACGCATACCTAGATAAATTTGCAATTGGTCTTAAAAACGATAGCAAACTTTAATCGAGCATAAGGTAAAAATTTGAGTGGGACCCATGTTTAAACGCATGAGTCTCCACTTAATTAGGAGTAAAAATTATGATTAAACAACACACACTACCTACAATAATTCATCAAGTTAAAGGATTTCAATGGCCTAGTATTAGCCATCTATTAGGTGCAACAGCTTTGCCAATTGTAGGCATAGTGGTGTTCTTAGGATTGTGGTCATTGATGGCGAAAAATATCGATACGTCATTAGGACAATTTCCTGGTCCAGCAGCAGTATGGGAACAAACCACGACTTTAGTGGACGAACATAATGCTCAAATGGAAAAAGCAGACAAATTTTACGAGCGTCAAGAAGTAAGAAACGCGGCAAGAATTGCTAAAGATCCAAGCTACCAACCAAAAATTAGAGCCTTTACTGGTGCCCCTACATTCTTTGAACAAATATGGACGAGTTTGTACACAGTTATGGTGGGTTTTGTTGTGGCATCATTAATCGCCATACCTTTAGGGATTGTTTGTGGTTTGAGCAAAAATGCTTACACAGCCATTAATCCACTTATTCAATTATTTAAACCAGTGTCTCCATTAGCTTGGTTGCCTTTGGTTACTATGGTTGTCAGCGCCGTATATGTCAGCGCCGACCCAATGTTTTCTAAATCTTTCATCACCTCGGCGGTAACGGTCGCTTTATGTTGCTTATGGCCAACCTTGATTAACACGGCAGTGGGTGTATCGAGCATTGATAAAGATTTGTTAAATGTGAGTAAAGTGTTACGTCTTAAAGCTTTATCACATGTCACTACTATTGTTTTACCTTCTTCAATTCCAGCCATTTTCACCGGACTTAGATTGTCTTTAGGCATAGGTTGGATGGTGTTAATTGCGGCAGAAATGTTGGCGCAAAACCCTGGTTTAGGAAAGTTTGTTTGGGATGAGTTCCAAAACGGTAGCTCAGAATCATTAGCCCGTATTATGGTGGCAGTGCTGACCATAGGTTTGATTGGTTTCATTTTAGATAGAGTGATGCTGGTCATACAGCGAAAAGTTAGTTGGGATAAAAACGCGGTATTACGTTAGAAGCTCAGTCTTCTTCGCTACTGATAAAGAATTAAGGTAATTATTATGAAAAGTACACATCATTTAGAATTGACCCAAGTAGGTATTGATTTCCCAACTCCAAAAGGACCGTTTACGGCCTTACAAAATGTTAATTTAAAGATTAAAGAAGGTGAGTTTATCTCACTTATAGGGCACTCAGGCTGCGGAAAATCAACCGTACTTAATATAGTCGCAGGTTTGTATCAAGCGACTACAGGCGGTGTCATTTTAGATAACAAAGAAGTGAATGAGCCTGGTCCAGAACGGGCGGTTGTATTTCAAAACCATTCATTATTGCCTTGGTTAAGCGCCTATAAAAATGTCGAATTAGCGGTTAAGCAAACGCAAAAAGGTCGTTCTAAAAAAGAAATTAAAGAGTGGGTTGAACACAATCTTGAACTGGTTCATATGACTCATGCTGCAGATAAATTACCCGCTGAAATTTCTGGTGGTATGAAACAGCGCGTTGGGATTGCTCGTGCATTAGCCATGGAACCCAAAGTGTTATTGATGGATGAACCATTTGGTGCGTTGGATGCATTAACACGTGCCCATTTACAAGATTCAGTTATGGAAATTCATGCAGAGTTGGGTAACACCGTTATTATGATCACACATGATGTAGATGAAGCGGTATTGTTATCTGATCGAATCGTCATGATGACAAATGGTCCAGCAGCCACAATTGGTGAAATATTACCAATAGAGTTAGAGCGCCCGAGAAATCGTATTGCTTTGGCGGATGATCCTAAATATAACCACTACCGATCAGAAGTGTTGAAATTCTTGTATGAAAAACAACGCAAAGTGGAATCCGTTTCAGAGCATAAAGCTAAAAAAGTAAAAGCTACTGATAATAAAAAAACCAATGTCGCTTAATCAATAAATTAGTTATTCAATAATCAAATTTTAATTAAATATAATGGACGATTGTCCTTAAAACTTAAGAGAAGACCACATGAAAACACTTACAAAAACAAAATTAACTATCGCTTTAACAACAGCTCTAATCGGAGCTTCAACGGTTACTGTTGCGCAGGCTGAAACAGTGACTCAAGCGTTAACGTCGGGCAAAGCAAGTGTTGACATGAAGTTGCGTTATGAATCTGTCGATCAAGGTGCAAAGGACGCCAGTGCTTTAACTTTAAGAACCTTATTGGCTTATGAAACAGGTTCTGTAAATGGGTTTTCAGCAAAAATTGAAATGGAAGATAACCGTATTGTGATGGGACAGGGCGACTATACAGTTGGTCCTACTGGTTATAACTTAGGGTTACATTCAGTTATTGCGGATCCAGAACATACAGAATTAGATCAAGGATATATTCAATATAAAGGTGACGGATTTACCGCGAAACTAGGTCGTCAGGTTATTACTATGGATGGCCATCGTTTTGTGGGCCATGTTGGCTGGAGAAATG
>NZ_JBPOFP010000122.1:0-12661 GCF_051252315.1 Paraglaciecola sp.
CCTTTGAAGTACTGCATATGAATAAGATCATGTTCAATTTCGTGCGTGATCGAGGTGAAAAATGCACCTAAAACGATACAAGCCCATGCTGGAATAAAACCAAGAAAATACAAAACACCTGCAGTGCAAAATCCAATAACTGACATTAATAATAAACTCAAACCTAGGCCATTTTGTTTCGCTAAGATTGCATGTTTAGAGCGTACATTGTTTTCTTGAGCCTTTATAAAGGTAACAATTTCTCTAATGATATTTTTGTCTTGGCTTGTTTGCATTTGTTTCCTGTTCTTGTACTTTGTTTTGATTAGTAACTGCTGTTAGAGCTTGATTTAAATGTGATTTTTGTTTCTAAGGTCTATAAACTTGAACTTGGTTGTAACCTTGCTCATGTAACAATAATGCTTGCAATTGACTCATCACGCCTCGGTCACAATACAAATAATACTGCTTAGTTTGATCGAGCGTTGGAAACTTAGAAGCTAACTTAAAAAACGGAATGTGGTTCACTGTCACATTCGGCAATGTTAGCGGTTTCGCTTCTTGTTCTTCAGCTGAACGTATGTCTAGTACCACACTATTATTGGGTAAGACTTCTACTTCAGCTACGTACTCTGTCTCTTCGGCGGCTTCTTCAGCGATTGAGCGAATATCACGCATTTTAGCAATGCTAATTTCTCGGTCAATTATACTCATGTCTAGTTTGCATTCTTCTGCTTCAATATCAGCCAAAATTGCATGAGTAGTCGGTTTACGTGATATTACCCCACAATACTCTGGCATCACTTTGGCAAATTCTTCGGTGCCTATTTGTTTGGCTTGTTCGATAATGTCATATTTGTCTAAACATATGAGAGGGCGAAGGATAACCTTGTCGGTGGCTTTATCAATGACACTTAAGTTGGTCAAGGTTTGACTCGACACCTGTCCTAAACTTTCACCTGTGACCAACGCAGTAATTTGTAGTTTGTCAGCGACTTTACTTGCGGCTCTCATCATCATGCGTTTGAGTACAACACCCATTAGGCTGTTTTCTACGTTTTCCAGAATGTCATTTACCACAGGAGCGAAGTCAACCGAAATGAACTTCACTTTATGTGATTCACTATAACGCTTCCATAAATAGTGACTGACTTGTTTTACGCCAATTTCATGTTCGCGGCCACCTAAGTTAAAAAAGCAAAAGTGTGTGCGAGTGCCACGACGTATCATTTGATAGGTGGCAACCCCAGAATCGTACCCGCCTGACATCAAAGATAAAGCTTCACCTTGAGTGGGGAGCGGCATACCTCCTAAACATTTAATTTTAAGGTGACTTTGAAATAAGGTGTTGTTGTGTATCTCAAATTCAATCACCTGATCGGGGCGTTTTAGATTTACGCCGCCAGTGTCACAATATTGGTTAAGGTAGCCACCTACATAACGTTCAGCTTCTAAAGATGAAAAGTCATGTTTACCTTTACGTTTAACCCGAACCACAAAACTTTTGCCAATTAAAAGTGGGGCCCAAGTTTGTTCAATTTGTTTACAGATATCGTCTAAATCAGTAAAGGTGCTTTCTTGCACCCGAATAATTTGATCAATGCCAGGTATGCGTTGCAACAATTCTACAATTTGGTCATGTTTATCAATTGATTTCGGGTTGATAATAAATGTCAGTTTATCCCAAGCCCCTCGTACTTCTACAGACAGCTCATTTAACTTGAAAATTCTACGTATGCTGCCTTCCAATACAAAGGTAAAACGTTTACGCACAGTGCGGCTTTTAATAATGATTTCGGGATGGAGCCTGATAATAAACTGCATAATTAAAACGCTTTGACTAATTTTTGTTGAAATTTAAGGGGGCGGATTATAATACCAATTGCCTGTGATTGGTATCCGTTGCTTGGTTAAGTCAGCAATATGGTATGACTAGTGTTTACTTTTAGCGCACATAGCAGGATTGTTTTTACATAAACTATCCATAACTTGTTCGGTTTCGATGTCAACGTGACGGCGAATTATGCGTTTAATGTGCTCACGCAGCCATATTAAGCCTTGGTCAGTATCTTGCCGTTTATGCCACAGACTAGATACTTGTTGCGGCATTAATTCGATTGGCAGTTTGGTTGCTGCTAACTCTCCCGAAATTATTTCATTGGCAACCGCCGAAATAGGGATCACACAAATGAGGTTACTTTGTTTGATTAAATTGGCGACTGAAGAAAAGTGGTTAACTGTCACGGCAACTCGTCTTGATAATCCGTGTTGGAGTAAAACTTGATCAGTAAAGCCTGTTATGTCGCCAGATAAAGAGACTAAAAGGTGATCAGCTGCCGCAAACTCTTCTAATTTAAGATCCGCTTTCGCTAACGGATGGTCATGTTTCATGATGCAGATAAATTGCGGCGAAAATAAATATTCAGCTCTAAAGGTGTTTGAAATAACGCTCGAACTGCCAACCACCATATCGACTTCAGCGTCTTCAAGTATTTGGTTGGTATTGACAATTGTATAGGGCACTGCGTGAATATTGACCCCAGGTGCTTCTTTTTCAATAGTTGCACGCAAAGCTGGCCACACCATGTCTACGACTATGTCAGTCGCTGCTACTCTGAAGGTTCGTTTGGCTGTAGTTGGGTCAAAGCTTTTAGGATCGACAGCTTCGGTTAAGGAGGTCAGTGGTGCTCGTACCTGATTCCATAAGTTTTGTGCATGTAAAGTCGGCTGGATATTACGACCATCTTTGACAAAAAGTTCATCTTTCCAGGCTACGCGCATTCTACTCACAGCGTTAGAGACAGCAGGTTGGGTCATCGATAAACGATTAGCGGCTCGAGTAATCGAACGCTCTGTCATGATGGCATCAAAGACCATTAAAAGGTTTAATTCTTGTGGGCGCATAAACTGTCTACCATCTAAATACTCTTTCAATTAATATATCATTTTAGTGAATGTGTTTCATATTAATATATAATTATTTTTATTTTAAATGGGTGGCATAATTAACCCATACAATTTAAACCTCCAGTTTGAATTAACATTTTTAATTTATTATTTTATCGCTCTTAAGGAGTATCCACACATGAATGTGAAATTTTTTATACGACGGAGTATGCTCAAGGCAGCGCTTACAATATTTGTAATGGTATTAGCTCATGTCAGTTACGCAGAGCAAACTAATCCACAGGTGTTACTTGAAAAAGTTACCAAAACAACTTTCGCAAGAATTGAATTAGAGCAACAAGATATTCAATCTAACCCTGATCACTTAAGGGGGATTATTGAACAGGAATTAATGCCTCACATTGATCATCAATTTGCCGCGTTTAAGGTGCTAGGTAAACAGTTTAGAGCTGTACCTAAAGAACAAATTCCAGAATTTGTTGGAGAGTTTAAACAGTACTTGATATCAAATTTTGCTACGGCTCTTTCTAGTTATGGCGGGCAGGAATTAATTTTTGAGCCTGCTAAAAATGTAGACAAACTTAAAAATATAACGGTTAAGGCCATTATACGAGAAGCGGGCCACCCTGATATTCATATCAATTTTAAATTGCGTAAAAGCAAGAAAACCCAAGAGTGGAAGACGTATGACATGGTTGCTGAAGGCATCAGTTTGTTATCAAGTAAACGCAGTGAATTTGCTTCAGTACTGCGCCAACAGGGAATACAGGCCGTAATTGATATTATGAAAAACAAAAATAATCAGCCTTTAGATGTGGCAGCAAACGCTAATTAAAATCAATTAGAGGGATTATAATACCAATGTGCATTGTTATTATAATCCCGCAAATTTGCCAAAAGTGGCATTAAAATCTAGCTCTCACTTTTTTCGTAGCCAAACCATTTTTTTAGTTGTTTACGTACTAAAAATAATACCAAGCCAAACAACAAGGCTAATAAAGCGCCCCAAAACTCAAGAGCCTTGGTCCAAAAAGTATCCTCGAAGTTTTTGCGTCTTTGGTCGTCTAAAAATGCTTCATTTACATCTACATTTACTTCTAGGGTGTTAGCGGTTTTAGGTATAGCTGGGCCTGTGCAATCTTCAGTGTTAAATAAATTTACGGTGGCACTTACTACAAAGTTTCCTGCCTGAGTGGCAGTTAAGTTAAATTTAGCGTCTACCCCAGAGGGGTGCAGTAATAAACATCTTGAAGATACCGGAGATACATCGAAGTCAGGGGCATTAGCTTCAACTAGAGCGAACTGTCCTACTGCAGCTATATTAGTGTCAGCATAATTCATCTTTGCGGTTTGTTTTGGTTTAAATTCTTCATCACCAATCCACACATTTAACAGACCTTTATTACCCGGTAGTTGCAGTTGTTTTGAGCCTGAAACCACTACCGAATAATATTCATGTGTTGGGTTTTTATCCTCCTTTGAAGGTATGGGGAATGTTGGAGAATAATCTCGATTGCCACCAAATTCTGGGTCATCTGATGCTTCGTCTCCTGGGAGAGGGGTAATTGATGGTGAAGATATAGTAGACGTGGGTGGTGATAACACAGGTTGGGGGGCTGCGACTATTGGCTCTGGTGTTGCGGTCACAGGAGGTGCTTTAGCTGTATCACTAGGTGGTAATTCAGTTACCGGCTCAGGTTCGATTGAACTAGCACCTTGCTTTGCTCCATTGTCTTCAATTTCTTGTTTTTGGCCACAAGCTGCGATTGCCAACAAAATTGCTAGGCAGCAAAAAATGTTTAAAACATTTTTGAATTTTTGGGTTAAAGACATATCAATTCCTTCTGTACGCTCTTATATTTATTTGATGCTAGTCCATAAAATCACCCGAAACAAGCATATAAGCCCCTAGAAACTAAATGTTTTTTGAGGGTGTTGTCTATCTATTACAAATGGCAAAATAGCCAGTTCATAAATTAATTCAATCGAGTGTTGTTAATTGAAATTTTCTCAACGAGCACAAGCAATTTCTCCCTTTTATGCCATGGCTTTTGGTGAAAAAGCGGCGAAATTAGAAGCCCAAGGTAAACATGTTGTTAAGTTAAATTTAGGCGAGCCAGATTTTGGCGCCCCACCTGACGTGTTAAAGGCCATGCAGAAGTTGGCTGACAATGCAGATCTGCCTTACACTTCTGCGCTAGGTTTGCCTGAGTTACGCCAAGCTATCGCCAATTTTTATCAAACCACCCATCAAGTTTATATTAACCCACAACGAATTGTGATTACTGCAGGTGCTTCAGCTGCCTTATTGTTATTATCAGCCGCTTTGGTTGATGAAGGCGATCAAGTGATTATGGCTGATCCTTGTTACCCCTGTAACCAAGAATTTATCAAAAGTTTTGCTGGCAAGGTGCAACTTGTGCCAACAGGCGCTGGCTCGCACTTTCAATTAAATAAAGCGTTATTAGCACAACATTGGCAAAGTGATACGCGGGGATTAATGTTAGCTACCCCTTCCAATCCAACGGGCACTGCTGTAGCTGAAGTTGATTTGCTGGCCATGTGCGAATTTGCACGTAGCAAAGGCGCATGGCGAATTGTGGATGAGATATATCTAAATTTGCATCATGGTGACGCTGATAGGCAACCTAAAAGTGTGCTGTGTTTTGACGAACAAGCCATAGTGGTGAATAGTTTTTCTAAATATTTTGGCATGACAGGCTGGCGATTGGGTTGGTGTGTGGTGCCACAAGAAATGGTCGAAGTGATGGAACGTTTGGCACAGAACTATTTTATTTGTCCGTCAACCGTGGCACAAAAAGCGGCTTTGCAATGTTTTACTACTCGTTCAATTTCAGTTTGTGAATCGAGACGACAAACGCTTATCGCAAGAAAAAATTTGATTTTAGCCGGATTAAAAAAGTGTGGTTTGCCAGTGCCCGTTGAGCCTGATGGTGCCTTTTATGTTTATATAGACGTAAGCGCGACGGGGCTCACCGCGATGAATTTTTGTGAACGGGTGTTGCAAGAAGTGTTTGTAGCACTTACCCCTAGCAATGACTTTAGCGAACAAGGCGATAAACAGTTTGTCCGTTTGTCTTTTGCTTCGGCAGAATCTGAACTAGAAGAGGGATTAAAACGTTTAGGGACTTTTATGCAGTCTTTAATTTGAAGTAAAAGCTGATTTCAGATTATTGAAAGAGTTCGATTAAAACAAAGTGTCGCAAAAATTATATATATCTTTTAGCTCAATCCAATGGTGATATATTGTTAATGTACACCATTGATTTGAGCCAAAAAGATGAATAACCTACTAGTAATGATTAACGCGCTGCTAGAGTAACAGCAGTCGAATTATTACTGTATTTACCACTGGTTAAAAAGTTGTTTATTTGCACTGCATTGTTGCCATATTGTTCAACAAAGTTAACCATATTTAAATTGTTGCACTTTACGTTTTCAGTGACATAACTCTTACTCAAACCCGCTTTTTTAAGTTCAACTGATAACTTCGCTTTGTTTCCTTCACTTGCTACTAAACATAACTTTGTGGTGATGTTACTGTCTTTTGCTACAAGCATATTTGATGCGCTTGCTATACCAATTGAACTTAAAGTTAAAGTAGTAATGGCGATTGCTTTAGTTAATGTATTCATCATTTTTTCCTAATATTGTTAATTAATTAAATAGTCAATGTGACTTGTGTTGTCACTTGCATTGTTACTTAGTTTAGGAATTGCAATGGTGATGCCAATATTTTAAATCGTTATAAATCAATGGTTTATTTATTTTTGTGGGGTTTGGGTATTTAAGTTTAAATCGTGTTGACCAATAGTTTGGTTTTTATGGCTATGTTTTGGTTTATTTGACCAGTAAAAAGGCTAGGTTCGGTTTTGGTTGCTTAAATTTTGGCAATTAGTGTGGGATTAGTCTTTTTTCCTAACAGTAATTTCAATGTTTTTACTGCTCCCGGCAAACCATTTTTGTACGTAAATACTGCCCATAATAGGCGGCATTCCTTCTTCTGGAATTTCTTTATATCTCACACTATTTTTATTTTATCGGTCATAGTTCACCAAATATTGGGGGTTAAAAATTCTTCAATATTACAGGGTCGTAATCGTCAGCATTCAAGGTCAGATTGTATTGTTTGGCAAGAGTGTCTAGTTCAACTTGTTGAATGGCTAATTCATCCATCACAATTGTGTTGTCATCTAGTTTCCATAATTGACGGCTACCAGCGTAACAATAGTGCATGGCCAACATTGCGTTCACATCTCCTGTTTTTGCTGCAACTTTAAGTTTTAGCATTTTACGATTAATTTTGTTTAGGGATTGTTTCAACTCCCAAACGTAGACGACTTCTTTCATAAAATCGTGAGTACGGTATTTATTTAACGTCCAAGCAATAGTAATACACGTGAGTACTACACCAAGTAAGTTCCAATGAAAATGGCTACCGCTTTCATCTGGGAATAAACCAATGAGCAATTGCGCTATGCCTAGACTACCTATAACTAAGCTTGCAATACAGGCGAAGATAACTTGGTTGAGGTTGGTACGATAACGCGCTTTATTTATTTCAATGAGTTGCATAACGGCCTAAAAATTTAAGGGAGAGTACTTAATTAAAAAGAGCATTCTATCATGTTCTTATCTTTAACAAATTCCTGTACAACGTTTTTAACGCTTAAGTTAAGCAGCCAATATTCGACTGAAAATACTCTAAAAATTTACGGGTTTTAAAAGCGATACTTCTGCTTTGGTACAATACCGTTAACTTGAGTGCTACTGGTTCTTTATCCAATTTAACCCGTTTTATTTTAGTTAAGGCTTGCTTAGATTGACATAAATAATCAGGTAATTTTGCCAGTCCTAAGTTTTGAGTGGTGGCTTGCAGTCGCATTTGAGGGCTAGATAATACTATTTTAGCGGGAACGGCAACGAGCTGAACTTTGTGTTTGTCTCTAAATAACCACTGGGCGTTAATATTAGACGTTATACATTGTTCTTCTTTTAAATCTTCTGCTGTTTCTAAATGCTGAGTGTTGTAATCAATGCCAGCATAAAGAGATTGAGGAAAGCTTAATAATTGTTTGCCTATCCAATTTGTATCTGACAAGTCAGTCTCATGCAAAACAAAAATTAAGTCATAGTGGTAACTTTCTTCAGGTAATGCCGAAGAGTAGTGGCTGCAATTTATCGTTACATCAGGGTAATGTTTGGCATAATTTGTCACTATTGTACTGATGACTTCATTAAAAAACTCTATAGGTAACAATATGTTAAGTTTTCCTTTGGGAGTTGTATTGAGTTCATGTAAATCATTTTCAACGTTGTTTAACGCTTCTAAATGGGGTTTGCATGATTGATATAACAATAGGCCGCTTTCCGTCAGCTCTTGGCTTCTGGTGCTTCGAACCAACAATTGATATCCCAAGCTTTCTTCTAGGTTGGCTAATCTTCGACTGACTTTAGACTTAGGCACATCCATATTTTTTGAGGCTTGTGTCAGTGAGCCTGACTCGATAATCGTCGAGAAAAATTTGAGGTCGTCTAAGTTAAGCATGTTGATTGTTCTAAATATGAGACAGTTAGTCTTATTAAGTCAGTATATGAAATTAAATGCAATCCTATTAAACTGGGTTTTCGATTTTGAATAACCAAAAAGGCTAGTTAAATGAGTAAAGTAAAACTAATTAACCCGAATGATTTTGAACAAGAAGTTAATGCACATAATGGTGCAGTGTTAGTCGACTTTTTTGCCCAGTGGTGTGGCCCTTGTAAAATGATTTCTCCTTTGTTGGACAAATTATCCAATGAGAAGGATGACATTAAAATAGTGAAAATCGATGCTGATGAGTCTCAAGAATTAATGGCAAGGTTTGGCGTGAGAGGTATCCCTACTTTGTTGTTGTTTAAAGATGGTGAATTAGCCAAAACTAAGGTTGGAGCATTGTCATTAACCCAGTTAAATGAATTTGTGGCCTAGACTGCATTATGTACCTCGATCCCCGGTTAATAGGCACTTGATCTTATTCCAAATCCGGGGGTATACAATATCGACTATGGAGGTCATTCGTGGTCGATATTTTAACTTTAATTAAGAGGAAAAATACTCACTATTAGTTTTATTGGTCTATAAGGAAATATGAAAATGACAAAAAGGTTAAATAGCTAAGATTAATTGTCTCTCAATAGTTGTCTATAGAGTATTCAAAAGGAAGTGCAGCATGGTCAAACCCGCAGAAACAATCGATCAAGTGATCGAACAACTAACAGATATCTTAACTTGGGCAAAAAAACATAATTCTCGCGCCGGGTATTTTGCAGCCTTGTATCGTAAAGTAACCATTAGGGTGAAAGTCGGCATTGAACAAGGTGAGTTTGAAAATGCGGAGCGCATGGAACGATTAGATGTCATTTTTGCTAATCGTTACATACATGCGTTTTATCAATATCAAAATGGAGAAATACCTACAAAGTCTTGGCAGCAGGCGTTTGAAGCTAATAAATGCTGGTGGCCAATAGTGTTACAACACTTGTTACTTGGCATGAATGCTCATATCAACTTAGATTTAGGCATTGCAGCTGCGCAAACTTCACCGGGTAAGGAATTGCCGTCACTTCAACAAGACTTTAATCAAATAAATCAGGTATTAGCTTCATTGGTAAATGGTGTGCAAAACGATTTAGCCGAGATATGGCCTATTTTAGGTTTCTTTAATCGAATTTTTGACAACATAATTAAATCCGTTATTAATTTTAGTATGGAAAAAGCCCGAGATGCCGCGTGGGAATTTGCTGAGAATTTAGCCCCATTATCTAAACCCAACCAACAAGTGTTAATTTCACAAAAAGATCAACAAATGGCCGACTTCTCTAAGGTCATTCGTTTTCCGGGCTTCACCGGAAGTGCGATCGTAAAACTTATCCGTATTGGTGAAAGAGGCGATGTAGTGAGTAAAATTAAGGTATTAGATTAAACTTGGTGTTAAAACGTTCTAAGTCCGAAAAAAAGCAAAAGGTGATAAACCTTTTGCTTTTAGATTTTCTATTTAGAATTGATGGAAATAATAGCTTTTAATAACTCGCTATTTAATAAATATCTATTTTATAAATAACATTTCTTGATATTTAGGTATTGGCCATAATTCATCAGATACCACCAGTTCAAGGGCATCAGCGTGAGTTCGAACTTCCAGCATAAGCGGGCATAACACTTGAGCGCAGTGGTTCATGTGTGCCTCTTCGCTTTCAAACTCTTCAATATCAATAGCAGCTTGAAGTTTGGTGACAGCCGCCATCATAGCGTCGGTTTCTGCTACAACAGTGTCAATACTATTGTGGCTGATTGTAATATTTAACTTACTTAGGTTTGTGGCTGCACTGGCAAGACTATCTAAATATTGTATTGTGGCTGGGTAGATTCGAGTACTGGCCATACCCACCACTAACTTAGCTTCCACTTCAATAGATAACACATATTGCTCTGCGTATACTTCAAAGCGACTAGCTAATTCAGCCGGTGATAACACTCCCGTTGATTTAAATAACTCAACAACTGAAGGGTCTTTGAACGCTGGTAATGCATCAGCTGTAGTTGGGATATTCTTTAAGCCACGTTCTTCAACAGCGGCTTTATGCCAATCCGTTGAGTAACCATCGCCTCCAAAAATAACATTACCGTGTTCTTCCATTAATTCTTGTAACACAGTGATAACAGCTGCCGTTTTGTCTTCACCTTTAGTTAGTGTTGCTTCTAGTTTTTCACCGATCCAGTTTAATGAATCTGCCAACATGGTGTTCATAGCTACCAGTGGACCAGAGACAGATTGTGAAGAACCTACCGCTCTAAATTCAAAACGGTTACCAGTGAAAGCAAAAGGAGAAGTACGGTTACGGTCACCCGGATCTCGTTCGAATTGAAGAATCTGAGAAAGACCTAGATCCATTAAGCCACCTTTGGCTTTTTCTAGTAACTTACCTTCTTTAATATCACTAAACACACTTTCTAGCTGGGTACCTAAATACACAGACAAAATAGCTGGTGGAGCTTCGTTTGCTCCTAATCTATGGTCATTAGCTGCAGACGCAATCACGGCTCTTAATAATGGACCGTATTTATGTACGCCGCGAATAACGGCACCGCAGAACAATAAGAAGTTAAGGTTGTCGTGAGGTGTACTACCTGGATCCAATAAATTACCTTGGGTAGAGTTACCTACTGACCAGTTTACGTGTTTACCCGAACCGTTTACGCCAGCAAATGGTTTTTCGTGTAATAAACATAAGAAACCATGTTCTTTTGCGGTGCTTTTCATCAAAGTCATCATCATTTGTTGATGATCAGCTGCTACATTGGCTGCTTCAAAGTAAGGGGCAATTTCAAATTGACCAGGTGCTACTTCGTTATGGTGAGTTTTGGCTGGAATACCTAAGCGATATAACTTGTCTTCAAAGTCTTGCATGAACACTTGTACACGAGCTGGAATAGCACCGAAGTAGTGGTCATCAAATTGTTGTCCCTTAGCTGGGGCTGCGCCAAACAAGGTGCGGCCAGCTAAAATTAGATCTGGACGAGCATTGGCAAAATGTTCATCTACCAAGAAGTATTCTTGTTCAGCACCACAACTTGAATTTAGCGTGGCTATATCGGTTTCGCCCATCAAACTTAATACTTTTTGAGCGGCTTTATCCATGGCTTTGTTAGAACGTAATAGAGGGATCTTTTTATCTAATGCTTCACCAGTCCAAGACATAAACACACTTGGGATCATTAACGTAGCGCCGTTTGCAGTTTGCATTACATAAGCTGGACTAGATGGATCCCAAGCTGTATAACCACGAGCGGCGTTGGTCATACGTAAACTACCGTTCGGGAATGATGAACCGTCTGGTTCGCCTTTTATTAATAAGCTACCGGTAAACTCGGTAATTGCTCCACCGTCTGAATTAGTCACAATGAAACCATCATGTTTTTCAGCAGTGATATTGGTCATAGGGTAGAAAATATGCGAGAAAAACTTAGCACCTTTTTCCATCGCCCAATCTTTCATTGCGGCAGCAACCACATCAGCCGTGGCTGTATCTAACGGAGCACCGGTTTGTACGGTTTTTTTCATGGCTTTGAAGGCATTTTTTGATAGCGCTTCTTCCATTGCAGCTAGGCTAAATACATCTGATGCCCATATTTTTTTCAATGGTTCTGTTGGGCTGCACTCTTTTGGTGCTCTCTTGGTGATTTCGTTAATTGCGTTTGTACGAGAAGTTAATCCAGCCATATTTATTCCTAAGCTATATATTTAAAGGTATGAAAGGTCTGTCAAAACTTAAACCAGACAGAGCTAATCAGTTTTTTGATACAAATTTAAAGTTACTACAAGCATCAATTAAGCCAACTTTAAATGGAGCTTAGGTGTCTTTTGCAAAGGAAAGGGCCTAGCAATAATGGTTTTGAAAAATATGCGCTAATAACGAGGAAGTGATGAACTTTGTTGTTGATGATTGACTTGGCCTACCTGGTCTTTAATTCATTGCCGCGATTAAAAGTGTTTGGCGAGAATAAGGTTTATACAGCAAGGATCATCGCGTCCTAGTTTTAGGTTTAAAAATACCCACCCAAAAAGCGACTTCTAAGAGTATCCCTAGAATGATAAAAGATACGGCGCCTGTGACACTGCCAACAAAATAACAAACTAATGCTAAACAAATTAATGCACCTAACATTAGATACTTTCCTAAAGTTGTCATAAGTCACCTTATAGTCATGAAT
>NZ_JBPOFP010000123.1:0-12476 GCF_051252315.1 Paraglaciecola sp.
ATTAGGCGTTGGGAAAAGCTTATTCATAGTACCCTAGGGGTTAATACTGCGTTGATAAGAGTAGTTTTACCTAGGCAATGTGGTTATTCGGATCATGTGTTTGCTCCCTTTGGAAAAGTGGTAAGGAGTAATGAGGGAATTTTTCTCGGCATGAGTGATTTTGGAGTTATGGCGATGAATGTAAAGAGACTAAAAACTGAAAATCAAAAGTATGATAGGTAGCTGTCAATTAGAAATCCTAAACGTAGTTATGCGTTTATTGCTTTTTTGCATTTACTGTTGCTTTACAATAAATTGAATTTGTAGCTTAAGTAGGTAAAGTTTCTATATCACTACTTGTTAAAAAGTATTTTTATTTTGTGTGGTAGGGGTCAAAAAAAAAGAGCTTCAAAAGTAAGAAAACGAAAATAGTGGGCACAGTTTGGGCACAAATCAGGTTTTCATTAAACATTACTTGTTCAAAATGATTTATTTAAGTAGGTAAAAGCCCATTATTTAGGACAGAGTACGAAGGGGGACATGATTCTTCAAAAAGGATTAATTGTAATAATTACAAACAGATACAGATAGATTTTATGTGTGTTTTGAAGTCATAATGATGAGGATTTATTACTACTGTAAATTGGTACAACCGAGTGGACTCGAACCACCGACCCCCACCATGTCAAGGTGGTGCTCTAACCAGCTGAGCTACGGTTGTATTCTAAAACTTGTTTAAACATTGCGTCTAAAGCGGCGCGTATAATAACTACGCACCTATATCACTGCAAGTCATTTTTATCCTAATAAGTCTAAGTGCACACTAAACATACAAAATTGATATGAAATACTATTTATTAACTTGTGTAAGTGACTCGTTTGGATCCACCCAAAGATAATTATGCTGATGGGTTAGGGGCCTAAACCTGCTTGGGGATTGGAATATTGCAACGTTTTTGTAGGTTTTGCCAAAATTGAATATGCCGGCTGATGGCATCTTGGTATTCAACAATGCCTAGCTCGTTGTATTGTTTAATGTAGAGTTTGAAGGCCTTTGATAAGTGTTCCAATTGCACGAGTTGAGTAAAAATAGGTTCAAGTTGATAATGATATTGATTCACTTTACTCGCAATTGGTTGTATTTCCTTAATAAAATATCGATAAAAAATGTTGGTTAGGTATTCTATTTTTATTTTATCTTTTGGTTTGTCACAAATTAAACCCTCACTATTTTTAATTAAAAAGTGAGTGGATTTTCTCAAATGCTGGCTAAGTACTTTTTGGCTCAACCATAATTTGGCTGGCAGGGCATAATGTTGAAATTGCTGCAGGTGGTTCTCAAGTATTTGGCTTTGTTTAATTTGGCTATGTTGAATATTAAGCAAATAATGTAGGGCATTTAAGGTGACAGCCAAGCCGTCGGTCTCATCGCCCTTAATATGATTTTGATTTGAACTTAAACCATATTTAAACTCATTACCTTGTTGGATCATATGTCCCCATACATAAGGATAGTTTTGTTTTTTTGTTTTCAGCCAGCGGTTTAACTTATTAACCAGTTGTTCATCTCGAGTAGCGTTAATACATTCGTTTATTGCTTGAATTAACTCACTTTCATATAAATAACGTGTAGAGGGAAGTTGAACCTTACCTAGAGTGGTGTTGCGCTGAGCAATGATTGAATACAAGCGACAATGTTTTAATTTATAAAACTCAAAAAGTTTTATTTTTGTTTCATGTATGGGCAGTGTTAAACCAGATTTTGTTGGATATGGGGCTAATACAATTGTGGAAATTAGCTGATTTTCAACACTTAATACATTGGATAACCGTGCTTGGTAATCGTCTAACTTATCCACTAGTGACGCGTTTTTAGAGCAAGAAGAGCAAAAATATCCGACTAGAATAACAGCGATGATTTTTTGCCCTAACATTAAGAGGTTAACCTTTGGTATAAGATGAAATACTGCGGCCTCCATCTACAGCAAGTATTTGTCCGGAGACGTAAGTTGCTGAAATTAAATACTGAATGGCTTGCGCAATGTCTTCTATTTCACCTAATCTGGCGGCTGGAATTTGACGCATGATCTCTTCTTTTTCTGCTTGGTTGATTGATTGTTCAGGCCACAAGATCGCGCCAGGAGCGACGGCATTTACTCTCACATTAGGTGCAAGTTCTAACGCTAATGATTGAGTCATGGTGACTAAAGCCGACTTGGCCATGCAATAAAGGGTATGGTCTTTTAACGGTTTAGCGGCATGAATATCAACCATATTGATGATCGTCCCGTTGTTTTTTGCCAATACTTGCGAAACATATTGAGATAAAAAAAGCGGACCTTGCATATTGCTGCCTACTAAACTGTACCAATCTTTTTCTGTTATAGAGCCAATAGGGGTGGGGTAAAAGCTTGATGCATTATTAATTAGTACGTCTAATTTTCCGAATGAATCAATCGCTTGTTGGCCAATACGTTGAATTGAAGAAATATCTGATAAATCTCCTTGGACTAGTTTCGCTGATTTAGGACGAATTTGGTTCAAGGTTTTACATAAGGTTTCCGCCTCTAATCTTGACTGGTTACAATGGATAACGATATTCGATCCAAGATTGTGCAAATACTGAGCCGTATAGGCGCCTATTCGTTTGGCACTGCCGGTAATGAAGGTAACTTTATTATGCATAATATTATGTTTTTGTGATGATGTCGTAAGCATATATCTGAACGATTATAAAGCCTAGACAATTTAGCTTTTTGTGATCTTCAAAGTTAGCGATTTAAATTAGCTATCTAAATTTTTTAGCATGGTTTTAGCACTGTCTAAATAGTGCCCTTCAAATAATAATGCATGATTTAACGTATGATAAAGTTGATAAATAGGCTTACGGTATTGATAGTCTGTACTCAATGGCCAATTGTCGTTATAACCTTGATAAAACTCCTCTGGAAAACGTCCAAATAGTTCTGTCATAGCAAGATCAGTCTCTCGATCGCCATAATGAAAAGCCGGGTCAAATAACACTGCTTGGTTTTTAAAGAAGCCAGTATTACCTTGCCACAAGTCACCATGCAACATTGATGACTCTGGATTATGTCCTCCAAGTAATGTTTTGACAGACTCAATTACTTTTTCAATATTGGCAAGTTGATGGCCTTTTTCAGCTAGACGTTGTAATTGATAACCAATACGTTGTTCTGCATAGAATTGGCTCCAGTTCTTTTGCCATTTATTATATTGAGGAGTGCGTCCAATATAGTTGTCATCTTGCCAACCAAACATTTCTTGTTTGTGTTCTCTATGCATTGTAGCTAGAAGGTGACCAAAATTGCGCCAGCCTTTGTCGTCACCTTGTTGCATATGAATGTACTCAAGCACAAGAAAACTATGGTTTGATACAACGCCATGGGTGATGACTTTGGGGACTTTGAATAATTCTATTTTATTGAGATGCTCAAGCCCTTCAGCTTCAGCTTGAAAATTAGTGAGCTGTATTTTTTCATTTACTTTGACGAAAAACCGGTGTTTTCCATCAGAAATCCGAAATGTTTGATGGCTGTCTCCTTCGGGGATATCGCGCACGTCGTCACAAATAAAATCTGTATTAATACTTTGGCTAATTTGTTCGCTAATAAAATGCCACATGACCGTCTCCTAACGTAAATGTTGCCAATTAATTATGGTGTATTAAACAAACTTGTATGGTTGATTAAGTAATGTGATCTAGGTTTTTTATATTAATCTGTAATTAACAATTCTATTCATCATTGCATCAACAAAGCATATTTCTGTATAATGCCGCCAAATTGATAGTTCTCGAACTTTATCTTTATTTTCCAAACACCCGAAAAGGGTGTTTTTTTATTTATCGGTTTATCTAAAACCATTTAAAACATTCGCATGTGGCGCTTGGTAGGTGTCACCACTGCATTAAGGATTAACTATGCCCGTAATTACTCTTCCCGATGGCAGTCAACGCCAATTTGATAACCCAGTATCTGTATTAGATGTTGCTAATGACATTGGCCCTGGATTAGCTAAAGCTACCATTGCAGGTAAAGTTGATGGTGTGCGCGTTGACGCTTGTGACATGATTGAACAAGACGCTAAGTTACAAATTATTACGGCTAAAGATGAAGATGGATTAGAAATTATTCGTCACTCTTGTGCGCATTTAATTGGCCACGCCATAAAACAGTTATATCCAAATGCAAAAATGGCGATTGGGCCCACCATAGATAATGGCTTTTATTATGACATTGATATGGAAGAGCCTTTACATGAAGACGACTTAGTAAAAATTGAAAAACGCATGCTTGAATTAGCCAAGACTAATTATCAAGTAGTGAAAAAAGTAGTGAGCTGGCAAGAAGCCCGAGATGCGTTCGAAGCTCGCGGCGAAACCTACAAAATGCAAATTCTTGATGAGAACATTGAAAAAGATGACAAACCTGGTTTGTATCATCATGAAGAATATATCGACATGTGTCGTGGTCCTCACGTTCCTAACATGAAATTTTGTCAGCACTTCAAATTAATGAAAGTGGCTGGAGCATACTGGCGTGGTGATAGCGATAACAAAATGTTGCAACGTGTTTATGGCACAGCCTGGCCAGACAAAAAACAATTAAAAGCCTATCTAAATCGTTTAGAAGAAGCTGAAAAGCGTGATCACAGAAAAATTGGTAAGGCCCTCGATTTATTCCATTGGCAAGAAGAAGCGCCAGGCATGGTGTTTTGGCACAACGATGGGTGGAGTATTTATACTGAACTTGAGAAATTTATTCGTGGAAAATTACGTGAATATGATTATCAAGAAGTAAAAGCACCATTAATGATGGACCGTACCTTATGGGAGAAGTCAGGTCATTGGGACAAATATGCTGAAAACATGTTTACGACGACTTCAGAAAAACGTGAATATGCGGTAAAACCAATGAACTGCCCAGGGCATGTTCAAATCTTTAACCAAGGTCTTAAATCTTATCGTGATTTACCATTACGTATGGCTGAATTTGGTTGTTGTCACCGTAATGAACCATCTGGCGCATTGCACGGCTTAATGCGTGTACGTGGCTTTACCCAAGACGATGCACATATCTTTTGTACTGAAGAGCAAATTTTGCAAGAAGTCGGTGGTTGTATAGATTCGGTTTACGAAATTTATAAAATATTTGGTTTTGAAGCTATCTCAGTGAAATTGTCTACGCGCCCAGAAAAACGTGTAGGAAGTGAAGAAATGTGGGATAAGGCGGAAAAAGAATTAGCCGAAGCCTTAACTTCTAAAGGGATTGAGTTTCAGTACCTACCAGGTGAAGGCGCTTTTTATGGTCCTAAGATTGAATTTACATTACATGATTGTTTGGACAGAGCTTGGCAATGTGGAACGGTACAACTCGACTTCTCTATGCCGGGTCGTTTAGGTTCTACTTATGTCGCTGAAGATGGTGAACGTAAAGTACCAGTTATGATCCATAGAGCGATTTTAGGATCTCTAGAACGCTTTATCGGTATTTTAATTGAAGAATACTCAGGTTTGTTTCCTCTTTGGTTGGCACCAACACAAGCAGTTATCTTGAATATTACTGATAAACAAGCTGATTATTCGCAAAAAGTACTAGAAAAGTTAAAAGAAAGTGGAATTAGAGCAAAGTTAGACTTGAGAAATGAGAAGATAGGCTTTAAAATCCGCGAGCACACGCTTAGGCGTGTACCATATTTGCTTGTTGTTGGCGATAAAGAGATGGAAAGCGGTGAAATTGCTGTACGTTCGCGTAAAGGTGATGACCTCGGTAAAATGTCAATTGATGACTTTATCGAAAAAGCCATGTTAGAAGTTGACAACAAACATATCTGATTAATTTTGCGGAGGAATAACATATTAAAAGCGCTAACATGAAGGCTAAAGATTCGAACAAAGCTCGGATCAACGAAGAAATTACATTAAATGAAGTTCGTTTGGTGGGTAAAGATGGTGAACCGTTAGGCGTAGTGTCTATCACTGAAGCTATGGATACTGCTGAACAAGCAAATTTAGACTTGGTTGAAATTAGCCCTAATGCTGAGCCGCCAGTATGTAAAGTAATGGATTACGGTAAGTTCTTGTTCGAAAAGAGCAAGACACTTAAAGAGCAAAAGAAAAAACAGAAACAAATTCAGGTCAAGGAGATTAAATTTCGCCCTGGCACTGATGAAGGCGATTACCAGGTAAAACTGCGCAACCTGCGTCGCTTTTTAGAAGCGGGTGACAAGGCTAAAGTAACGATTCGTTTTCGCGGACGTGAAATGGCTCACCAAGAGATTGGCATTGAACAACTAAAACGCGTTCGCGCGGATTTAGAAGACATTGCTAACTGCGAGTCTTTCCCTAATAGGGTAGAGGGTCGTCAGATGATCATGGTGCTTGCCCCAATCAAGAAGTAGTTAAGGTTTACAAGTAGGTCGGATTCTGCCCCCGTTCTCACCTTGCTGCTAAATATGAAACTTAGACTTAGCGTTTCTGCAAAACAACAAGTCTTATTAACAATGCGGAGTTTTAGCAATGCCTAAAATGAAATCCCACAGCGGAGCTGCGAAGCGTTTTAAGAAAACTGCTTCTGGTCGCTTTAAAAGTAAACAGTCTCACTTACGTCACATTTTGACTAAGAAGAGTTCTAAGCGTAAACGTCACTTACGTGGCAAAAAATTAGCACATGTGGCTGACACTGCGTTGATCCAACGCATGTTACCTTACGTTTAAGACAGGAGACTAGAAAATGGCAAGAGTAAAACGTGGTGTTGTTGCACGTGCCCGTCACAAAAAGGTACTAAAGCAAGCCAAAGGTTATTATGGAGCTCGTAGTCGAGTTTATCGCGTTGCTGTACAAGCAGTAACAAAAGCTGGTCAATATGCATATCGTGACCGTCGTCAACGTAAACGTCAATTCCGTCAATTGTGGATTGCTCGTATAAACGCTGCCGCACGTCAAAATGGTTTGTCTTATAGTCGTTTTATTAACGGTCTTAAGAAAGCCTCTGTCGAAATTGATCGTAAGATCTTAGCCGACATTGCGGTACATGACAAAAACGCATTTAGCGCATTAGTAGATGCTGCTAAAGGTGCATTAGCTTAATTTTTTAACAATTAAGTTTAAGTTCTTTCACAGAAACGGCGAGTCAGGATGGCTCGCCGTTTTTTTATGTCTGAATAAATTATTTTCCCCTTCAAATTCTGTATTAATATCCTATTTTTAATTTATTCCGATAAAAACTAATATTTATATAAATTTTAATAGCTTAGGGTGTTCTGACTACTCGATTTTTCATGTAGAATGCTCGGCTATTTTTATATTTATTACTTAAAGTTATTAAGCCTAAGCTTAATCAGCTCTAAGACTTATTATTACATCGGGGAATCTATGGATCTCGACGCCATTATTACGCAGGCTGAAGAACAGATAAACGCTGCGCAAGACGTGAATACACTAGACTTAATACGTGTTGAGTTTATGGGCAAGAAAGGCCGCATGACTGAACTGCTTAAAGGTTTGGGTAAGCTTTCTAATGAAGAGCGTCCTGCTGCGGGTCAAAAAATCAACTTGGCCAAGCAACAAATTCAAAAGTTAATTCAAGCTAGAGGCGACTTTTTACGTACGCAAGAATTAAATCAAAAGTTAGCAGGTGAAAAAGTTGATGTAAGCTTGCCTGGTCGAGGAACGGCTCGTGGAGGTTTACACCCAGTTACGCGCACAATCAACAGAATTGAAAGTTTCTTTAGTGAACTAGGTTTCACTGCGAAAACTGGGCCTGAAGTTGAAGATGGTTTTCATAACTTTGATGCTTTAAATATTCCAGCAAACCATCCAGCAAGAGCTGACCACGATACCTTTTATTTTAATCCTGATGTGATGTTACGTACTCAAACATCTGGTGTGCAAATTAGAACTATGGAAGTGGAACAGCCACCGTTGCGTATTATTTCTCCTGGTCGTGTATATCGAAATGATTACGATCAAACTCATACGCCAATGTTTCATCAAGTAGAAGGTTTGATGGTGGACAAAAATGTCAGTTTTGCTGAGCTGAAAGGAATTATTCATGACTTTCTAAACAACTTTTTTGAACAAGATTTACAGGTACGTTTTAGACCTTCTTATTTCCCATTCACCGAACCTTCAGCCGAAGTTGATGTTATGGGCAAAAATGGTAAGTGGTTAGAAGTATTAGGCTGCGGAATGGTTCATCCTAATGTGTTAAAAGCAGTCAATATTGATCCAGAAGAATACACGGGTTTTGCTTTCGGTATGGGAGTCGAGCGTTTGACTATGTTGCGTTACGAAGTGAATGACTTACGGTCGTTCTTCGAAAATGATCTTCGTTTCCTTAAGCAATTTAAATAAGTCGAGCCAATAATATGAAATTTAGTGAAAAGTGGTTAAGAGAGTGGGTAAACCCTAGTATCTCAACTGATGCTTTGTCTGAGCAGTTAAGTATGGCTGGTCTTGAAGTTGACGGCGTTGAGCCTGTCGCAGGTGAATTTAGCGGCGTTGTTGTTGGCGAAGTCGTAGAGTGTGGCCAACATCCAGATGCCGACAAGTTACAAGTCACCAAAATTAATGTTGGTGAAGACGAGTTACTCGATATCGTTTGTGGTGCTAAAAATTGTCGCCAAGGTATCAAAGTTGCTGTTGCAAAAGTGGGAGCTGTGTTACCGGGTAACTTTAAAATCAAAAAGGCCAAATTACGTGGCCAGCCTTCTTTTGGTATGTTGTGTAGTTTTTCAGAGTTAGGCATAGCAGATGAGTCAGACGGTATTTTAGAGTTGCCGAATGATGCATCGATAGGCCATGACATCAGAGACTATTTACAACTTGATGACGTGACAATTGAAGTTGATTTAACTCCTAACCGTGCAGATTGTTTAGGGATTAAAGGTTTAGCTCGTGAGGTGGGTGTATTAAATCAGGAAAATGTAACTGAACCTGAAGTGACTTCAGTTCAAGCTACAATCACTGATAACCGTGCTATTCAACTAGCGGATCCAGAGTTATGTCCTCGTTACTTAGGGCGTGTAATTAAGGGCATTAATCTAGACGCCACATCGCCTTTATGGATGGTCGAAAAGTTAAGACGTGCAGGCATTCGAAGCATTGATCCAGTTGTGGATATAACTAACTTTGTGCTTTTGGAGTTAGGTCATCCAATGCACGCTTTTGACAATGATAAATTGTCAGGCGACGTTATCGTTAGGCTTGCCAAGCAAGACGAAAAGTTGACTTTATTAGATGGTAATGAAGTCACATTAAAAGATAATACGCTAGTCATTGCTGATTCAGACAAGGCACTTGCTATGGCAGGGGTGTTTGGTGGACTTGATTCAGGCGTGACTGCTGAATCTAAAGATATCTTTTTAGAAAGCGCATTTTTTGCCCCAGACGCAATTAAAGGTAATGCCCGCCAATACGGTTTACATACTGATGCTTCGCATAGATACGAGCGCGGTGTTGACCCTCAGTTGCAGCGTACTGCTATGGAACGGGCAACTAATTTATTGCTTGAAATTGTGGGGGGCGAAGCTGGACCTGTAATTGAGGCCGTTGAAGAAGCTCACCTACCAAAAGTACAACAAGTTACATTACGTCACAGTCGTTTAACTAGCGTGTTAGGTGTTGAAATATCAGAAGAGACTATCTCAGATATTATTCAGCGTTTAGGCTTTGAAATGAAGCTGAATGAGGCTGTTTGGCATGTTTCAGTACCTGCTTATAGGTTTGATATCAGTATTGAAGAAGACTTAATTGAAGAGGTTGCTCGGGTTTATGGTTATAACCAAATACCTAACGTAGCGCCGGTTTCGACACTCAAAATGTCTAAACGGCAAGAGCAGCAGGTTGACTTAAAGCAACTGAAAAATGTGTTGGTTGAAGCTGAGTATCAAGAAGCCATTACTTATTCGTTTGTCGACCCTAAAATTCAAGCTTTGTTATATCCTGAAATTGGCGGTTTAGTATTACCTCATCCAATTTCTTCGGAAATGTCAGTCATGAGAGTCAGTTTATGGACAGGCCTATTACTAGCTGTTTCATATAACCAAAAACGCCAGCAATCGCGCGTTAGGATGTTTGAATCTGGATTGCGATTTATTCCCGATGAGACTGAAAAAACCGGCGTAAAACAAGAATTGGTGTTAAGTGGTGTTGTAACCGGAAATTTGGCCGACGAAAGTTGGAATTTTGAAACCAGAGCAGTTGATTTCTTCGACGTTAAACGTGATGTTGAGAATATTCTAGACAGTGCTGGCGTCACAGGTTATCAATTTGTAGCACAAGAACATAGTGCATTACATCCAGGCCAAAGTGCAGCTATTTTTAAAGATAACCAGCTGTTAGGTTATTTAGGTGCTATACATCCGCAGTTTGAGAAAAAGTTAGGATTAAACACGCGAGCATTTGCTTTTGAGTTGGATTTTAGTGCCCTTGGGTTGAAAAAATTACCTAAATTAGAAGAAATTTCAAAATTTCCTGCAAATCGACGTGACATTGCTATCGTTGTAGACGATGATAAAGTTGTTGGCGAAATTTTGAGTTGTATAGAAAAATTTGGCGCAAATCAATTAGTTGGCCTAAACTTGTTCGACGTGTATAAAGGTAAGGGTATTGCAGAAGGCCAAAAAAGCTTAGCAATTTCACTTATTTTACAAGATAAGACCAAGACGTTGGAAGAAAGTGACATACAAACAACTGTCGATGGTATTTTAGCTGAATTATCAGAAAAATTTGAAGCATCTTTGAGGGATTGACGGAATGGCATTAACCAAAGCCGAAATGGCGGAACATTTATTTGAGAAATTGGGTCTTAATAAACGAGATGCAAAAGATCTTGTTGAGACTTTTTTTGAAGAGATACGTGAAGCTTTAGAATCAGGAGAGCAAGTTAAGCTTTCTGGTTTTGGTAATTTTGACCTTAGGCAAAAAAGTGAACGCCCGGGCAGAAACCCTAAAACAGGTGAAGATATTCCAATCAAAGCCCGTAAAGTAGTTACGTTTAGGCCTGGTCAGAAATTAAAGAGCCGCGTAGAAAACTCTAAACCGTCTGAATAGTGTAAGACGTATTTAGGTTTAAATGTTTAAGATATTAAAAAACCGGCAAATGGCCGGTTTTTTTATGTCTTGTTAGTTTGTTTTTACAAAACAGATACTAATGCTTTTGCTAACGTATCAACGTTTGTTTTACTAATTCCAGCTATGTTCACTCGGCTTGAGCCCACAAAATAAACACTGTGTTTATCACGTACCGCTTGTACTTGCTCGGGTGTAATACAAAGGAATGAAAACATTCCTTTTTGTTTTTTAACAAATTCGAAATCTTTATTCGCACCGTTTTCTTTTAATTTAGATACCAATAAACCACGCAAGTCTTGCATACGTAAACGCATATCTTCAACTTCTGATTGCCATTCGGCACGCAATGTTTCGTCATTTAAAATGATATCGACTAAAGCACCGCCGTATGAAGGAGGCATAGAATATATCCCACGGGCAATAGATTGAATTTGAGTTTGTATGGCCTGGCGAATGCTTGTATTGGGTGTAACCATAACTGCAATACCGACTCTTTCACGATACAAACCAAAGTTCTTAGAGCACGAAGCAGCAATAATTACTTCAGGTAAGTTATTGACCAATAAACGCATGCCGAAAGCGTCTTCGTCTAAGCCGTCTCCAAAACCTTGGTACGCCACGTCTACAAATGGAATAAATCCAGTTTGTTGAGCGGTTTCCAATACTATCTGCCATTGTTCATTGGTTAAATCGGCACCGGTTGGGTTGTGGCAGCAGCCATGTAGTAAAACTACGTCACCTTTTTTAACTTGTTTAAGGCAATCGATCATAGCGTCAAATTTAATGCTGGCGCTGTCTTTATCGAAATAAGGATACGTTTCTATATTTAATCCAGAATTGCCAATTAAAGGTATGTGGTTAGCCCAAGTCGGGTCACTTACCCATACTGTTAATTTATCATCACAACGCTTAATCAATTCAGCTAGAATTCTCAGTGCTCCACAGCCACCAGGCGCTTGAACAGCAGCTACTCTATCAGCTAATAACACAGGATTACCTTTGCCCAACATAAGTTGCAACATGCCATCTATGTAACCTTGTACACCTTGTGGAGTGATATAGGTTTTTGAATCTTCTTTACCTAATAGAATGGTTTGTGCTTTAGCAACTGTATTTAAGATCGGAGTACGACCTTCTTCGTCTTTATAGACACCTACACCTAAATCTATTTTATTAGGGTTGGTATCAGCTTTGAAAGCGGTAGATAAACCTAATATAGGGTCGGCTGGAAGTTGCGGAAGTACTTCAAACATGATGTTCCTTAGTGGTAAATTAGAATAGAGGATGATCTGGCGATATTATGCCATTTAAAAATAAACATTCGAGTCAAATTCGCTCTAATTTATACAGAAATGGAAATTTTTCTCTGAGTGACAAAAAGCTTGGTTGGTATAAGTT
>NZ_JBPOFP010000124.1:0-12189 GCF_051252315.1 Paraglaciecola sp.
GCGCTAATGCATATTAATCAAGCAGAACAAACCGCCCTACTCCAACCACTAAGTAACGATGCTCGTACGTTATACTTACTTGGTTTAAAACCTAACGTTGATGATAAAACCGGACATATTTCTGCACTTAATTACAAACAGCTAATATCACTACTCAACAGTAAAGAACAAAAATTTAACCTAGGCAGGCAAATAAATAGCTTAATCAAAGAGTTATTAAACGTAGGGCTAGTTAACTTTATTGAAGAAGTTGAACTCAATCATAGCTTCAATGGAAAAATCTTAAACTTACCTTTAAGCATGATGAAGGTAGATGAGTATGCGAAACTACATTTAAATTGGCATAAAATGACCCTAGATTGGTTACCTAACCAAAAACTGGTCGGTGATTTATCTAAATTAACCGGTATCATAGATCACGATTATACTGAAAATGAACTAGGTGATTTTATTGCTTATTGGTTGGGTCGACCTGAATCTCAATTCACCGAGTACCAATGGACCCAAAAATTTGTATTTAACCTTAAAAAAATACGTTTAGCTCATGGATTTAAACCGGTACAAAAAGTGGGTCAACAAATTGTACAGACCAAAGCCGGAATAGAAGCAGACGATAATATAAAAAATCTAGTGGCCAAATACGGTAATCAGACAAAAAGCTCAGCAGATTAATTCATCATGGGATATTTATAGTGGATAGTATTAAAGACAAAATCCAAAAATTAGGCAAAACACTCGGTCGTAAACATGTCCCTGATAATTATACTGACTACGCCGATTTGCGCACAGAATATGAAGCATTAGCCAATCGTGATATTCAACAACTGCAAAAAGATGGTAGAAAACAACGCATTCATGATATTCAAGGTCGCTCTGACTTAAATTCAAAATGGACTTTTGAGAATCTAATTGAAGATAGCCAAGATGTAATCGAAGCAGTAAGTTACGCTAAATCATTTATTGCCGCCCATGAAGATATGGCTTGGCGAAGAAGTGGTGCACATATGATGATTTTTTACGGTGATTATGGTCGCGGAAAATCTCATACTGCGGGCGCTATAGCCCATGAATTAATAGAAAAATACGAGATATCGGTATTATACCGACAACTTTCAAGCATTCTTGATATGCGCTTATTTTCCTATGACTTCAGCGCACTGGACAATGCTGGACAAAAGTATCGAGAAATTAATGAAGAACTATTAAACGTAGATTTACTCATTCTTGATGAAGTATGTGTTAACGAAACCATGCTTAAAAAGAATGCCCAGAGCTGGTTAGGAAATGTATTAAGACAAAGACTCGCCAATCATAAAAATTGTATTTTAATTACCAATCACAACTTAGTGGAATTAGAAAATGCTATAGGCCGCTACTGTTTCGAATCAATCAAAGAATACGACACTTATAAAGTTAAGTTTTCTGGCCCTAGTAGACGTAAAGAAATCATTCCAGCACAGCCAGAAGTACAAACAACACAAACAAACACATCAACAACAGGTTATCGTCCAAACCAGGTAAAATAAGCTTTATAAAAAACTATTTTGCATCATAACTATTTATACAAAATAGCTTATTAAAACTTTGTTAGGTCATACATTTATCACATAAATTTGAAAAATCTGTCATAAATTAAGTAGGCTTTAGACATATTTTTAATATGATTTAGGCGCTACCACACATCAATTTATTCAAAATATCTGTTAAACATCAAAATAGTAAATTAATTTTTAAATGCTAATTAAACAAAAGTGGATAAGATCTAAAAAATAAAATAATTCAGATCTTTTTCTTAAAGATCAGGATCTAACAAATAAAATTTCGTTTTTGATCACAAGTTACACACAGTTAGATCAAAAGATATAAAAGGATGTGCATAAACATAGGTATAAGTCAGGTATAATTTATTTATATCCACTTAACAATATTTAGAAAATACACTCCTGTGGATAAAACAAGCATTTATACTCACTTTATACCGAATAGATCAAACTTTATTAACAAGCTAACATAAACTCTATCTAATTGATTTAATTGCATTATATTTGGTTATCAACAGATCTTGGCGTGCTTAATAGTAATAGTAATAAATAAAGATCTAAAAGATCATATATATATAAGAGCGATCAATGATCAGCAATTGAATAATTTTTAACCATTTTACTTATAGCAAATAACATATAGAATATGCGCCCCATTTTATTTGGGATTTATTGATCGTTAGCTCTAGAGGAATTATATGTTTTACCAACAAGAATTTGATGTCATCGTTGTCGGTGGTGGGCATGCAGGTACAGAAGCTGCCTTAGCGTCTGCACGCATGGGTGTAAATACTCTTTTGTTAACACACAATATTGAAACCTTAGGCCAAATGTCTTGTAACCCCGCTATTGGTGGGATTGGTAAAGGCCATCTAGTTAGAGAAATTGATGCTTTAGGTGGAGCAATGGCCATTGCTACAGATAAAGGTGGTATCCAATTTCGAACATTAAACTCAAGTAAAGGCCCAGCAGTTAGAGCAACAAGAGCTCAAGCCGACCGAGCGCTATATCGTACAGAAATCCGAAAAATCATTGAAAACCAACCTAATTTAACTTTATTTCAGCAATCTTGTGATGATCTGATCGTAGAACAAGATCAAGTTGTTGGTGTTGTTACACAGATGGGCCTTAAATTTCGTGCTAAAGCCGTTGTAATAACTGTAGGAACCTTTTTAGGTGGAACCATACATATTGGCCTAGAAAATTATAAAGGAGGCCGTGCTGGCGATCCTCCTTCGATCGCACTTGCAGATCGTTTACGTGCATTACCTTTTAGAGTTGATCGCTTAAAAACCGGAACACCGGCAAGACTAGATGCTCGCACACTCAATTTTGATGTAATGCAAATACAACATAGTGACACACCAATACCAGTGTTTTCTTTTTTAGGACAAGCAAGTGACCATCCTGAACAAGTTCCTTGTTACATCACTTATACTAATAAAAATACGCACGATATCATTCGAGGTGGATTAGACAGATCTCCTATGTACACTGGGGTTATTGAAGGAATAGGACCACGTTATTGTCCATCTATAGAAGACAAAATACACCGATTTGCAGACAAAGACTCACATCAAATATTCGTTGAACCAGAAGGGCTAAATAGCATTGAAGTGTACCCAAATGGAATCTCAACAAGTTTACCTTTTGATGTACAAATGAACTTCATACAATCTATTAAAGGATTCGAAAAAGCACATATTATTCGACCAGGTTATGCGATCGAATATGACTTTTTTGATCCAAGGGATCTAAAACAAACTTTAGAAACCAAATTTATTAATGGACTTTTCTTTGCTGGACAAATAAATGGCACAACAGGGTATGAAGAAGCTGGTGCACAGGGGTTATTAGCCGGGGCTAATGCTGCTTTACAAGTTCAGCAAAAAGATGAATTTATATTACGCAGAGATGAAGCTTACATTGGTGTATTGATCGATGATCTGGCGACCATGGGAACGAAAGAACCTTATCGCATGTTTACCAGTCGAGCTGAATACCGATTATTGTTACGTGAAGACAATGCTGATATTAGATTAACCAGTAAAGGCCGTGATATTGGGCTAGTCTGTGACGAACGTTGGCAGGCATTTAATGAAAAAATTGAAGCGATTGAATTAGAAAGACAACGTCTTAAATCTACTTGGATCCACCCAAAACACGAAACAGTCGATGAATTAAATACAGTATTAAAAAATCCAGTCACTAAAGAAAATTCTTTAGAAGATCTGATTCGAAGACCGGAAATGACCTATCAAAAGTTAATGACTATTGGTGATATTGGTCCTGCAATCGATAATAAACAAGCAGCAGAACAAGTTGAAATTCAAATTAAATACGCGGGTTATATCGAACGTCAAAAAGATGAAATAGCCAAAACTCAGCGTAATGAAAATACGTTAATCCCTATGGATTTTGATTTTAGCCAAATTTCAGGTTTAAGTAATGAAGTCGTGGCTAAATTAACAGATGCTAGGCCTGAGACAATTGGTAAGGCGGGCAGAATATCGGGTATCACACCAGCGGCAGTATCTTTGTTATTGGTATATTTGAAAAAACATGGTTTGTTGGTAGGCACTAGTCAACCACAGAAAAAAGTGTCTGTGTAATGCTTGAATCATCTTTGTTAGCTGTTTTACAAACGAGTTTAAAATCATGTGATTTAGAAGTGTCTGAGCAACAACAACACAAACTAGTACAATACGTGTTGATGATGCACAAGTGGAATAAAGCTTATAACTTAACGTCAGTACGTGATCCCCAAGAAATGATCATTAAGCACATTGTCGATTCAATAGTGGTAGCGCCATATTTAGATAAAACTCAATACATAGATGTTGGCACTGGACCAGGTTTACCCGGTATACCATTAGCTATCATGTGCCCTGACAAACATTTTGTTTTGCTAGACAGTTTAGGTAAACGAGTTCGTTTTATGAAACAAGTGGCGTTTGACTTAAAAATTCAAAATATTCAGCCTGTACAATCTCGTGTAGAAGAATTTACACCTGAAGTGAAATTGGATGGTGTGTTAAGTCGTGCGTTTGCTTCATTAAAAGATATGTTGCACTGGTGCCAACATCTGGTAGATTCTCAAGGCACTTTCTTGGCATTAAAAGGCCAACTTCCAGTAGAAGAGATAAAACAACTACCTACAGGATTTAGTGTACAAGAAACAATTAAATTAGACGTTCCTAATCTTGACGGTGAACGTCATATTGTCAAAATTAAAAAATAATCTGTAGGTTAAAAGCTATTTTTAGAGTGTTTAATTATTCATAATGCTCATATCTTTTCTGATGTTTAATTTATAGATCAACAATTTGGATGACTATTTTGGGTAAAATCATTGCAATTGCTAATCAAAAAGGTGGTGTGGGCAAAACCACCACTGCTGTTAACGTTGCTGCTTCTATGGCTGCAACAAAACGCAAAGTATTACTCATAGATCTAGATCCTCAGGGCAATGCTACTATGGGTAGCGGTGTCGATAAGTACAGTGTTGAAAATACCTGTTACGAATTATTAATAGAAGAAAAACCAGTCGAAGACGTTTTGATTAAAGAAACGTCAGGTAAATATGATTTGATTGCCGGCAATAGTGATATAACTGCTGCTGAAATTAAACTCATGGAAGTATTTGCTCGTGAAGTTCGTTTACGAAACGCTCTGGAGCCTGTTAAAAACTATTATGACTTCATATTTATTGATTGCCCGCCGTCTTTAAACCAACTCACTGTTAATGCTATGGCAGCAGCAGACTCGGTTTTAGTTCCAATGCAATGTGAATATTACGCTCTAGAAGGCTTAACGGCATTAATGGACACAATTAAAAAATTAGCTTCAGTGGTGAATCCCCAATTAAAAATTGAAGGGGTTTTACGGACTATGTATGACCCGCGTAATCGTTTAGCTAATGATGTTTCCGAGCAACTCAAACGACATTTTGGTGAACAGGTTTATAGAACTGTTATTCCTAGAAACGTGCGATTAGCTGAAGCGCCAAGCTTTGGATCTCCTGCTATGTATTATGATAAGTCTTCAACAGGTGCAAAAGCCTACTTAGCATTGGCAGGTGAAATACTGAGACGCAGTAAGAAAAGTTAAATTCAAAAGAGCCAGTTACTAAAATTTAATTAAGAACAAAAATTTGAATACAGAGGAAAACATGTCTGCAAAAAAACGAGGTTTAGGTCGAGGTTTAGATGCGCTATTGGCAACTAGTCAAAAGGAAAAACCGTCCAGTACTGAGTCTGATACACCTGAACAACAGGGCGAGTTGCGTAAAATCCCGGTAGAGTTTTTACAGCCTGGAAAATATCAACCTCGAAAAGACATGTCTCCAGAAGCGTTAGAAGATCTCGCATCTTCTATTCGTTCTCAAGGTATTATTCAACCCATAGTAGTACGACAAGTATCTGAACTTAAATTTGAAATTATTGCAGGTGAGAGACGCTGGCGTGCTTCACAGATTGCTCAATTGGATGTTATTCCTTGTCTGGTAAAAGATGTACCTGATGAATCAGCCGTTGCAATAGCGCTAATTGAAAATATACAACGAGAAGACCTAAATGCCATGGAAGAAGCTCAAGCACTTGATCGTCTCATGGTTGAATTTGAATTAACTCACCAAGAAGTTGCCACAGCTGTTGGTAAATCTCGAACAACTGTTTCAAACCTTTTACGCTTAAATAACCTAAATGAAGATGTGAAGTTACTGCTTGAATACGGTGATATAGAAATGGGTCATGCCCGTGCTTTATTAGCACTTGAAGGTGATGCTCAAACGGAAGCTGCTCAAACAGTATCTGGAAAAGGATTAACAGTTCGAGACACTGAAAACTTAGTTCGTCGTATTCTTGAACCTGTTAAAGATAAGCCAGAAACGAAACAAGATCCTGATGTTCAGCGCTTACAAACTGAGTTATCTGAAAACTTAGGTGCCCCTGTTGTGATTGCTCATAACGCCAAAGGAAAAGGAAAATTGGTGATTAATTTTTCTGATTTAGATCAGCTAGATGGAATACTCAGTCATATTAAGTAAAAAGTGATTGTTTTTATTACTAGATATTTTAAATATATGTTAATTAATAACTTACTAGATCAAAAAATTAACAATTAGCTGGTGCCTTTAAGAATAAAGGCTTGTCGATAACTCGTTAATTTTTCGTAAGTCACTACAAATTCACCTTTTGTGTTGTAAATCCTAGTAAGTTAAGTATACTTTTCGGCGCTTTTCGTAAGGTTTAAATACATCGAGGGATCAATTGGCAACTAGCTTGGCTCAACAAGGCAGATTGTTGGCTAAAAAAGTACTTTTTATTCAAAGTCTAGTTGCCACAGTTTTAGCCATTTTTTTTACGGTTTATTTTGGGAAATATGATGGATTATCAGCCCTTTACGGTGGTTTGATATGTGTATTACCAGGAGCAGTGTTTGCTTTCTTAGTATTCAGATATACCGGTGCTAGCCGAATTAAGCTAGTAGTGCGGAGTTTCAATAAGGGAAGTAAGCTTAAATTTTTATTTACGATAGTTTTATTTGTTTTTGTTTATAGGTGGCAAAACCTACAACCATTAACTTTGTTAATTACATATGTCGTAACTTTGATGGCTCAGTGGCCAATAATAATATTTTTGAATCGCGTTACTCGATAAACATTATCTAGCAACGATATTCTATACAGATTTTTAACTTTAAAATTGTGGATGGTAAAATGGCAGGATCTAGTGGTGAACTCACTATCAGCAGCTATATTCAACACCATTTAACTAATGCTTCGGTAGGTGAAGGTTTTTGGACTTTTCACGTAGATACTTTAGCTTGGTCAATAGTGTTGGGTTTTGTCTTTATATTAAGCTTTCGAGCGGTTGCTAAAAAAGCAACTGTTGGTGTGCCTGGTAAATGGCAGGCTTGTGTAGAATTGGTTGTCGAATTTGTAAACGACACAGTTAAAGGGACGTATCATGGTAAAAGCCCATTGATAGCGCCTTTAGCTTTAACTATTTTTGTTTGGGTTCTTTTGATGAACCTAATGGATTTAATCCCAGTAGACTTTTTACCTTCATTTGCTCAATTTGTTGGTGGTCAACTTGGTCACGATCCTGCGCATGTTTACATGAAAGTAGTGCCTACTACTGACTTAAACATGACATTGGCTCTTTCTTTGGGTGTATTTGTCTTAATGATTTATTATTCAATTAAGATCAAAGGTGTAGGCGGTTTCTTAAAAGAACTTTACGCTCACCCTTTTAATACACCATGGTTATATTGGTTCAACTTCATTCTTGAAGTGGTTGCGTTATTAGCCAAGCCATTATCTCTTGCCTTACGTTTGTTTGGTAACTTATACGCTGGTGAACTTATATTTATTCTTATTGCAGGCACTATGGGTTTATGGCAGTTGCCATTGCACTTTATTTGGGCTGCATTTCACTTATTAGTCATTCCATTACAAGCTTTCATTTTTATGATGTTAACCATCGTATATTTGAGTTTGGCTAGTGAAAAACACTAATAGTAAATACGAATATATTGCTAAAAAGTAAATTTTTAGCAAGTAGGCAGGATGCCTCAAAACTAGTTTCAAAACGTTTTATTTTTTAACTTTAACTTTAAACACAAGGTGAAAATCTATGGAAATCTTAGGTAATCTATATATCGCAGTTGGTATTCTGATTGGACTATGTGCATTGGGACCAGCTATTGGTTTCGGTCTTTTAGGTGGTAAATTTTTGGAATCAGCTGCTCGTCAGCCAGAGCTTTCAAACCAATTACAAACTAAAATGTTCATCGTAGCGGGTCTTATCGATGCTATCGCGATGATCGGTGTTGCGATCGCTCTTTATATGTTGTTCGTACTTGGTGCTCAGTAATAGTCACCATTTCTTTTAACGAACTATTAAAGAGGAGTAGCGGTCTTGAACATCAATGCCACTCTACTTGGTGAATTAATAGCATTTATATTCTTTGTGCTTTTTTGTATGAAGTATGTATGGCCGCCTATCATCGGTGCTATTGAAGAACGCCAAAAGAAAATCGCTGACGGTTTAGCAGCTTCTGAGGAAGGCGAGAAAGCTCTCGAACTTGCTCAAGCAGATGCAGACGTTCAGCTTAAAGAAGCGAAAGCGCAAGCAGCCGATATTATCGAGCAAGCCAAAAAGCGTGGATCAACAATTGTTGATGAAGAAACGCAACGTGGTCACTCAGAGCGTGAAAAAATCATTGCTCAGGGTTATTCAGAGATCGAAGCAGAAAGAAATCGCACTAAAGAAGAGTTACGTAAACAAGTAGCTGCTCTTGCGATTGCTGGTGCTGAAAAGATCCTTGATAGAGAAATTGATGCTGCGGCACAAAGTGACATAGTTGAAAAACTTGTCGCTGAGCTATAAGGGGTAGATGAGCTATGTCTGAATTGACTACTATCGCTCGCCCTTACGCGCAAGCTGCGTTCGATTACGCGGTTGAGAACAAAACCATTACACAATGGCAAGAAATGTTGTTTTTTGCTGCTGAAGTTACTAAAGATGCAACTGTTAAATCTTTTTTAACGGGCTCTGTTGCTTCAGAAAAACTAGCCGAAATATTTATCGGTGTGTGTGGTGAACAACTCGACCAACATGGTCAAAATCTAATTAAGGTTTTGGCAGATAATAGACGTTTACAAGCGTTACCTGATATATCTGTGTTGTTTAATCAGCTTAAGGCTGATTTTGATAAAGAGATTGATGTTGATATTACTTCAGCTGTCAAACTTAATAAAACACAACAAACAGCTTTAGGTAAATCTCTTGAAAAACGTCTTGCACGAAAAGTTAAGCTGAATTGTAGCGTGGATCCTGAATTGGTTGCTGGTGTATTAATTAAAGCCGGTGACACAGTTATTGACGGTTCACTTCGAAGTAAATTAAACCGTCTATCAGACGCGTTACAAGCATAACGGGGAAAAGAGCATGCAACTGAATTCCACTGAAATTGCAGAACTAATCAAACAACGTATTGAGAAGTTCGAAGTAGTAAGTGAAGCTCGTAATGAAGGAACTATTGTTGGTGTAACCGACGGTATTATCCGTATCCATGGCCTTGCAGATGTAATGCAAGGTGAAATGATCGAGCTTCCAGGTAGTCGTTACGCTATCGCATTGAACTTAGAGCGCGACTCTGTAGGTGCGGTAGTTATGGGTCCTTACGCTGACTTACAAGAAGGCGTAAAAGTAAAATCTTCAGGTCGTATCTTAGAAGTACCAGTAGGTCGTAACCTACTTGGTCGTGTTGTAAACACACTAGGTGCACCTATCGATGGTAAAGGGGCTATCGATGCTGACGGTTTTGAACCTGTAGAAAAAATTGCCCCTGGCGTTATCGAACGTCAATCGGTAGATCAACCCATTCAAACTGGTTATAAATCAGTTGATGCCATGATCCCAGTTGGTCGTGGTCAACGTGAATTGGTTATCGGTGACCGTCAAACGGGTAAAACAGCATTAGCGATTGATGCAATCATCAATCAAAAAGATTCTGGTGTTAAATGTGTATACGTAGCGGTTGGCCAAAAGGCTTCAACCATTGCTAACGTAGTACGTAAATTAGAAGAGCATGGCGCATTGGCTAATACCATTGTTGTTGCAGCTTCTGCTTCAGAATCAGCAGCATTACAATACTTGGCACCTTACTCTGGTTGTACTATGGGTGAGTATTTCCGTGACCGTGGTGAAGATGCATTGATCGTATATGATGACTTGTCTAAGCAAGCCGTTGCATATCGTCAAATCTCACTATTATTACGTCGTCCGCCAGGTCGTGAAGCGTATCCAGGAGATGTTTTCTATCTTCACTCGCGTCTTCTAGAACGTGCTGCACGTGTAAATGATAAATATGTTGAAGCTTACACTAAAGGTGAAGTAACAGGTAAAACAGGTTCTTTAACTGCATTACCTATTATCGAAACCCAAGCTGGTGACGTTTCTGCATTCGTACCTACTAACGTAATTTCGATTACCGATGGTCAGATTTTCTTAGAATCTGATTTGTTTAACGCCGGTATTCGTCCTGCTGTAAACGCTGGTATTTCGGTATCACGTGTTGGTGGTGCTGCACAGACTAAAATCATCAAGAAATTGGGTGGCGGTATTCGTCTAGCCCTAGCTCAGTATCGTGAATTAGCGGCATTCTCGCAATTCGCATCTGACCTTGATGAAGCGACTCGTGAGCAACTTGAACACGGTGAGCGTGTTGTAGAATTGATGAAACAAAACCAGTATGCACCTTTATCGGTTGCAGACATGGGTGTTTCATTATTTGCTGTTGAAAAAGGTTTCTTGAAAGACGTTGCGCTAGATAAAATTCTAGACTTTGAAGCGTCTGCTCATTCCTTTATGAACAGTGAATACAGCGAGCTAATGAACACTATCAATACAACAGGTAATTTCGACAAAGAAATTGAAGCCACACTAAGCGAAGCTTTAACTAAATTTAAAGCTACACAAACGTGGTAATCAATTAGGCTGCTGAGTTTTTATTTATAAAAGCAAGGTGGCCATTATGTTGAATAATCGGAGATAGAGTTTATGGCTAGCGGTAAAGAGATAAAAGGTAAGATCGGCAGTATTAAAAATACTCAGAAGATCACCAGTGCTATGGAAATGGTTGCAGCGTCTAAAATGAAAAAGGCGCAAGATCGTATGGCTTCAAGCCGTCCATACGCTGAGAATATTCGTAACGTGATCGGTCACCTGGCAAACGCTAACCTTGAATATCGCCATCCTTATTTGGAAGAACGTGAAGTAAAACGCGTTGGTTATATTGTGATTTCTACAGACCGTGGATTGTGTGGTGGTTTAAACACTAACGAATTCAAAATGGTCGCTAAAGAAGCGCAAAAATGGCAAGAACAAGGTGTCGAAACTGATTTTGCAGCATTAGGTGCTAAGTCAGTAGCATTCTTCAACCGTTTTGGAGGCAATGTACTTGCCGCTGAATCTGGTTTAGGTGATGCGCCAACTGTTGATGAAATCATCGGTTTGGTACGTATCATGTTGGATGCATTTAACGATGGCAAAATAGACCGTTTATATTTGGTATTTAATAAGTTTGTAAATACCATGGCGCAAGAGCCGCAGATCGATCAATTGTTGCCTTTGCCAAAATCTGAAGAACAAACATTACAACATCGTTGGGATTACATTTACGAACCTGACCCTAAGCCGATCTTAGATTTGCTTTTGGTTCGTTTCATTGAATCTCAAGTATACCAAGGTGTCGTTGAAAACGGCGCATCCGAGCAAGCTGCTCGAATGGTAGCTATGAAAGCTGCAACCGATAACGCAGGCGACTTAATTGACGACTTGCAATTGGTATACAACAAAGCTCGTCAAGCAGCTATCACACAAGAAATTAGTGAGATAGTGAGTGGCGCGTCAGCAGTCTAGTTTGTAAATAAATTCAGGCAAAGGTTTTAGAATTTAAGAGGAATTAACATGAGTCAAGGTAAGGTCGTCCAAATAATTGGCGCCGTTGTGGACATCGAGTTTCCACAAGATTCGGTTCCAAAAGTATATGACGCATTGCAGATCACTGAAGGTGATTTGCAAGGTTTGACCCTAGAAGTGCAGCAACAACTTGGTGGTGGCGTAGTGCGTACAATCGC
>NZ_JBPOFP010000125.1:0-12171 GCF_051252315.1 Paraglaciecola sp.
TTGCTGGAGTACCGGCAAAAGTCATTCGCTCAATTTAATACCCGCAGGTCTTTAATCCTATTTTCGTTATATGAAAATAGTGTGTTAATTAAGCAGTTATTCATACTTAACCAAGTATAACTTGTTGTTGGTTTTAATTTCTGTTAAAAAGTCAATATCATTTCGTGAAATAATAATTTTCACCCTGTACATAAATCTTTACAGTTGCTTTGTAGCCAGAAATGCTCACGTATTGAATGATTTAAATAGTTACTCAATGCCATGATTTACTTATTTAAGAAGAGTTAAAAAACAATGTTACGGGATAACATAAACAACATTAATGTTTCATCAGAACAAGTTTTAGTCACACCTCAAGCGTTAAAAACAGAGTTACCAGTTAGTGCTGAGTCGTTAAAAATTATTCAAAGTTCTCGGCAAGTGATTAGCGACATTTTACATCGTAAAGATCATCGCTTTTTGGTTATTAGTGGACCATGTTCCATTCACGATGTTGAAGCTGCCAAAGCCTATGCTTTGAAATTGAAAGCATTACAAGAAAAGTGCAAAGATACACTTTACATCGTTATGCGTGTGTATTTTGAAAAGCCCCGTACCACAGTAGGTTGGAAAGGATTAATTAACGACCCGCATATTAACGACACCTTTGATATTGAAACAGGTCTTCGCAAAGCCCGTGAGTTACTTATTTGGTTAGCTGAACTAGAGCTACCTGTAGCGACCGAAGCTTTAGATCCTATTAGTCCTCAATACTTGGCTGAACTCTTTAGTTGGTCGGCGATAGGTGCACGTACGTCAGAATCGCAAACCCATAGAGAAATGGCCAGTGGACTTTCGATGCCTGTCGGTTTCAAAAATGGCACCGATGGCGGCTTAGGTATAGCCATAAATGCATTGCAATCAGCGGCATCAGGTCACAGCTTCATGGGGATCAATGGAGAAGGGCAAGTCAGCGTTATCCAAACCCAAGGCAACCCTGATGGACATATCATTTTACGTGGCGGAAAACAGCCAAACTACGATTCTGTTTGTGTTGCAGACTGCGAAGTTGAGTTAGCCAAGAATAAGCTTTCAGCAGGTTTAGTAATTGATTGTAGTCACGCAAACTCAAGTAAAGATTACCGACGTCAGCCTTTGGTGGCGATGAATGTTGTCAATCAAATTTTAGAAGGTAATCAATCGGTCATTGGTATCATGCTTGAGAGCCATTTAAATGCGGGTAATCAAAGTAGTAGCGGTAAAAAACCTACCGAGTTAGAGTATGGCGTATCCATTACTGATGGTTGTATTGATTGGCAAACTACAGAAGAGCTAATTGATCAAATACGTGAAAAGTTAGTGAGCGTATTACCTTCACGATTAAGCAAATTTAAAGAAGCGCAATAGTAGGAATTATTATGTCTATATCGCCTGATGAACTGAATAAACTAAGAAAAGAAATCGATCAAATCGATAGTGAATTAGTTAATTTGTTAGCCAGGCGGGCACAAGTTACCACTAAAGTAGGTCAATATAAAAGCCAAGCTGGCTTACCTATATACGTGCCAGAAAGAGAAGCTGAATTAATTAGCAAAAGGCGCGCTCAAGCAGAAGAGCAAAAGGTTTCTCCAGTATTAGTTGAAGATTTGTTGCGGCGCATTATGCGTGAATCATATCAAACTCAGCATGTTGACTACTTGTGCACCAACCCTGCAATCAAAAAAATTGTAGTGATTGGCGGTGCAGGGGCGTTAGGACGAGTTTTTGTTGATATGTTTACTCGTAGTGGTTATCAAGTTGATGTATTGGAAAAAGATGATTGGCCAGATGCCGAGCAGATATTTTCTAATGCTGGACTCGTTGTTGTTGCGGTGCCTATTAAGTTGACCGAAACAACGATAGAGCAATTGACAGCCTTACCCACCGAATGCATCTTAGCGGATATCACGAGTACCAAAGAAAAGCCTCTTTTAGCCATGATGAAGGCTCATAAGGGGCCTGTGGTAGGATTGCATCCAATGTTTGGCCCAGATGTGTCGAGTTTAGTTAAACAGGTTGTGGTGATATGTCATGGCAGACAGGCTGAGGATTATCAGTGGCTAATGGAACAGATGCGTATTTGGGGGGCGATCTTACAAGAGGTCGAGGCTAAAGAGCATGATGATGCAATGGTCTTTATTCAAGTCATGCGTCATTTTTGTAGTTTCGTGTTTGGTTCTCATTTAGCGAGTGCCAATCCTGATTTACAACGCCTGGTGTCACTAAGTTCTCCTATATACCGGTTAGAGTTGTCTATGGTTGGTCGGTTATTTGCTCAAAACCCAGCTTTATATGCCGATATTATTTTTGATAATAGAGATAGTTTAGTCAGGTTAACTGAGTTTAGTGACAAATTTACTCAAGCTTTGAACCTTGTTGAGAAAGGCGATAAAGGTGAGTTTATCAAACAATTTTTTAAAGTGGGCGAATGGTTTGGTGACTATTCTAAGCAATGTTTAACTAGCAGTAAAAAATTGCTTCTTAAAGCGGATGATGACCGTTCAATAACAGCTAAAAAATAAAATTAGTCATTCACTAAGCTGGTTAGGGTTTAATAGTTAGTCTTTAGTAGTTTGTAAAAAGCCAGGTAAGTTTAGCTTACCTGGCTTTGTTTTTAGTCAGCTAGGGCGCTAACTGCCGCCACTTTTGTAGGGTTAATTTCTTCATTCGGGTAACACCCTAACACTTTAAAGGTACGTGCCATCCCTTTAAGCGCATCTAATGTGTCTTGCATTGGCCCATCTTGAACATTGCCTTCTACATCAATATAAAACATTTCTTCCCATGGGTTACCTGTAATTGGGCGAGATTCTAACTTTGTCATATTTATTTTATTGTCACGCAGGACCATAAGTGCATCAACTAGAGCCCCCGGTTTTTGTACCGTAGACATAACTAAGGTTGTTTTAGCGGGCACTTGTAGAGGCACATTTACCGCTTCTCGGGCCACCACAAAAAAGCGACTATGATTTTCTTTTTGATTAGCTAAATTAGACTTTATTGCATGCAAACCATAAAGATTACCGCCAGCTTCACTACCGATTGCTGCAACAGAATCAGACTTTAACTCCGCAACTTTAATCATAGCCGCAGAAGAGCTATCACAGGGTTTAACTTCTATATTGCCAAGTTCTGCTAAGAAATGGCTACATTGAGCAAACACTTGTGGGTGTGCATACAAGGTTTTTATCTTACTCAATTCGGTGTCTTGGTGAACGAGTAAAGTATGTTGAATTGGATGGGTTAATTCACCTACTACCGACAAACTCGTATGCTGTAGTTGGTCGTATACTTCGTTAATGCTACCGGATGAAGTATTTTCAATGGGCAGTACCGCATAATCCGCTTCGTTATTCTCAACCTTTTTAATGATTTCGGCAAAACTTTGACAGCCAATTTCAATTAATTCACCTGGTCTGCGATTGAAGTACTTTTGCGTGGCGAGATAACTGTAAGTCCCTTTATTGCCAAGGAACGCCACTCGATTAACTGACAGTGTACTATCTGGATTAGCATTGGCAGCCAACATCGCTTGTTGATTCAATACCGAATCTTCAATGATCACATGAAATAACTGGGTCACGTAATGTGCATCAAGCTTGTGCTTTTTTCCTTGTTTGATTAAACGAATAAGCAGTTGTTCTTCTCGTTTGTGATCTCTAACTGGAATTTGATTCTTTATTTTTGTTTCAGCGACGTAATTTGTTAACTGCTGTCTCTGAGCTAGTAACTCTAATAAATTACTATCTAAGTCGGTAATTTTGACTCTAATTTCTTCTAATTCTGTCGAATTCATTTTGTTCACTTAATTGATAAAAAAAACCTCCAATTTAGGAGGCTGGTATAGCTATTTTTTGAGGAGGTACTTGTTTAATCTTGTCCAAGTAACGACGCGAGCATTTTTCTCACTTCATTGACTTCAAAAGGTTTATCACATAACGCGTTAACACCGGTTTGATGAATATTTGCCATATGCAAACTTGAAGTTGATTCGCTGGTCACCATTATAATTGGAATATGTGCTGTTTCAGGATTAAATCGAATAAACTCAGACAGTTCTCTGCCATCCATTTCTGGCATATTATAATCTGTCACCACTAAGTCAAAAGTATTATCTTTTAACAGTGTTAACGCTTCTGCTCCGTTTTCTGCTTCAAGAATTTTTTCTAAACCTAAACCTTTTAATACTCGACGGATGTGGTTTCTCGCTAACTTACTGTCATCAACAAGTAACACCCTAACGTCTTGTATATCGAACAAGTCTAATTCAAGTTCATCCGTATTAATCAGATCTAGTGAGGTATTTAGCGCTTTAGATAAGCTGTCAGGTGAAAACGGTTTAGGTAGTATCGCGGCTACACCGGCTTGTTTAAATTCTTCTAACTTTTCAGTACGGTTTTCGCTTGAAACAAGCATAAATGGTGTGGCAGCATGGGTTTCATTATTTTTTATATTTTTAATGATATCTAAACCCGTACCATCTTCAAAATACATGGCACTAACAACTAAGTCTGCTCCATGTTTAGAGATTGTATCAATAGCCTGCTTAACACTACCAGTCGCTTCAACTTTTAATACGTTGGCTGCTGCCAATTGTTTGATGATAATTTTACGTTGGGTATCTGAAGGCTCAACCAAAACTATGTTTACATCAGATAATGCAATATGGTGCATTAGTACTCCTTATTCGGTTAAATTAGCCGCCTGCGAATTTTACATTATGTCCTAATTGCTCAAGGGTTGCTTTTATTTTATCTCTATTATCACCTTGAATTTCAATCACTCCGTCTTTTACAGCACCGCCAGTGCCACACATCTTTTTAAGTTTAGTACAAATTATTTTTAATTCTGGCTCAGCCAACTCTATACCAGAAATAGTCGTGACTCCTTTTCCTTTGCGGCCTTTTGTTTCTCGTCTTATGCGAACAATACCGTCACCTTTCTTGATTGGAGCTTGCTTTTTGGCTGTGTTAATTCGACCAGTATCTGTGCTGTAAACTAAAGTGTTGTCATTCATATTAGAGATCGTTTAAATAAGTATTTACAAGAATAAAAGTCAATTCTATAAAAAAAAGTAGATTGTTTATAGGCATATAGCGAAAACTATTATTTAATGGGGTATTAATGTGTAACTAATTTGGAGATTGTGATGAGTTTAGACAGAGTTTTTTCTGATGACGGTAATTTACTGACCATTTTTATAGATGAGAAATTTGATTTTTCACAGGTGCAAGGCTTTAGAGCTGCTTATTCTGAAGGAACTGAAGCCGTTACTAGTATTGTGATTGATTTACAAAGCACTGAGTACATGGATAGTTCGGCTTTAGGTATGTTATTAAATATGCAAAAAGCGATGAAAGAGAATGTGACTAGTTTCAAAATTGCACACGCAAAACCACAGGTTTCTAAGATTTTACAGATCGCTCGCTTCGGGAAAAAGTTCGAGCTGTGTTAAAGGCTGAATAAGCATGCGCATTTTGGTCGTAGATGATGACCCAATAAATCGTTTCTTACTTATGAACATGCTTGAGCAGCAAGGGTATGTTGATACCTATGAAGCCGAAAATGGAAAAGTGGCTTTGGAGTTAGCCAAACAAGTCTCACCAGATTTAGTTTTGCTAGATGTTGTCATGCCAGAAATGGATGGTTATGAAGCCGCCCCTTTATTAAAAGAAATTTCTGGTGATTATTACTTACCAATTATATTTATCACCGCGCTAGAATACGAAGAGGGCCTAGCTCGGTGTTTAGAAGTGGGTGGTGATGACTTTGTTTCTAAACCTTTCGATAAAGTTATTCTATCAGCAAAAATAAGAGCTCATTCTAGAACACGTTTACTCAGTAAAAAAGCTCACGAACAATATAAACAATTATCTTATTACCAAGCGTCGGTCGAACGAGAACATAAGATTGTTGAGCACATATTTGAAAATGCACTAACGATAGACGCGTCCCTGAATGATTACATCGACTATCAGCTAAACCCTGCCAGTACTTTTAATGGTGATTTATTTTTAATGTGTACTAGCCCTTCAGGCGGTATGTATTTCCTAATGGGCGATTTCACCGGTCACGGTTTAGCTTCTTCTATTGGTGCTTTACCGGTATCTCAAACCTTCAATACAATGGCCAAAAAAGGCCTATCATTAAATGAAATAGCAGAAACGATTAATCAAACGTTATTACTTCTATTACCTGAAGACATGTTTTTTGCAGCCATTATTGTTGAAATTGATGCATCAGGAAAAAGAATCGAAGTGTGGAATGGCGGTATGCCCCACCTACTATTGCAAGATGCACAAGGAGAGATTATTAAGCGATTTGAATCCAAACACATGTCGCTTGGAATATTAGATCCTGAAGAATTTGATGCAATAGTTGAACGTTATTATGCTAGTTACGGTGATCGTTTAATTGGGTTTAGTGATGGTTTGGTAGAAATAGAAAACAATAAAAAAGAAATGCTTGGCGAGGAAGGGGTTGAAAAATGGTTGATTGCAAACCCCAAAATAACCACGAAAGACGTATTTAAAAATGTATTGGATCATTTGGGTACCGGTGAACGTTTAGATGACATTACGCTGGTTATTTTTACCAGTCAGCCATTAAACCTAGGACCAAATAATCAAGATATAGTAAAACTACCACTAAAAATAGTGAGTGAACTTAACGCTGAAAATTTAAAAGCAGGTGAGCCTATTAGCGCTTTAGTCAGTGTAATTGCAAATCAGTTGGGCCTATTTAATCACCATAGTGCCATTTTTACTGTTTTAACTGAGTTGTATAACAATGCATTAGATCATGGGATCTTAAAATTAGATTCAGAATTAAAAATGACTGACGAAGGTTTTTTTGAATTCTTTACTCTTAGACAAGAGCGATTAGAAACTTTACAAGACGCTAATATCGTTTTTACTACTAACTATGAACCACACAAACAACGTTTAAGTTTTCAAATTCAGGATTCTGGGCAGGGATTCGATATGGCCTTATTGACTCAAGTAGATGATTCTGAAAATTATTACGGCCGAGGCATTGCACTTGTTAATCAACTTTGCGAATCAGTGGAATATAGTAACGGTGGAAACACTGTTAACGTTGTATACAAGTTATAAATGGTTACAATAAATCTCAATTTGTTATTGAGAATTATTCGCAATTAGAATACCATTCCAACATAACATTCTGTTAATTATTTTGGATCGGTATTTTGAAAATTATTATATCTTCGGTTGTTGTCATCGGTACTCTTCTATCTTCTATTGTTTCAGCTGAACAAGTTAATTTGTACTCGGCGCGTAAAGAAGCTTTGATTAAACCTTTATTGGATAAGTTTACTCAGCAAACCGGCATTTCAGTTAACTTAGTGACAGGTAAAGCGGATAATTTAATTACGCGCCTAAAAAGTGAAGGGAAGTATAGTCCGGCAGATTTATTGTTAACCACTGATGTTGGGCGTTTATATCGTGCAAAGGAACAAGGTTTAACGCAGCCGATTGATTCTTCTGAGGTTTCTCAAACAGTACCGACTAATTTTCAAGATGAAGAAAGCCATTGGATTGGCTTATCGTTGAGAGCGCGTCCTATCATGGTATCTTCTGAACGAGTTCAGGCTAACGCAGTGAAAAGTATAGAAGATTTAACGGATCCTAGTTGGAAAGGACGAATCTGTATTCGTAGTTCAAGTAATATCTATAACCAATCTATGGTGGCATCTATCGTCGCTCAATTGGGCGAAGAAGCGGCACAAACATGGGTAAATGGGTTGGTTAGTAATTTTGCTCGTCCTCCTCAAGGTGGTGATAGAGATCAAATAAAAGCAGTGGCGGCGGGTCAATGTGATGTGGCCATTGCCAATACTTATTACTTAGCGGGAATGTTGTCCTCCAAAGATGAAGCACAACAAGCGCAAGCCAAAAAAGTTAAAGTTGTGTGGCCTAATCAGGATGATCGTGGTGCTCATGTAAACATCTCTGGTGTTGCCATGGCTAAAAATGCCCCAAATAAACTAGCTGCTCGTAAATTAGTAGACTTTTTGTTAAGCAATGAATCACAAACTTGGTATGCCAAAACTAATCATGAATATCCAATTTTACCTAATGTAACTTGGAGCGATTTATTGACAACTTTTGGTCAATTCAATGCGGAACAAGTGCCACTTAGCAAACTAGGTGAGTTGAATGCTAATGCTGTACGTATTATGGACCGAGCTGGGTGGAAATAAGAGTTTTAACGCCTTATCGTTTTAACGAGCCAATTGTATGAAAAGGTACAATTGGCTTAACCCTTGGTTTATTAGCATTGTTTTTTGTTGTGCCATTTTAGCCGCACCTATTGCTCTAGTATTCTCAAGCTTAGCTTTTCCACAGCCAGATGTTTGGCAACACTTATTCGAAACAGTGTTATCAGATTACATCGTTAATTCACTGTTATTAGCTTTTGGTGTAGGTGTATTGGTGGTTTGCATTGGCACGCCATTAGCTTGGTTTATTGCTCGTTATGAATTCTATGGGCGTAAACAAATCAAATGGATTGTATTATTGCCGATGGCAATGCCAGCCTATATTTTGGCCTATTCTTATACTGGGTTATTAGACTTCTCTGGCCCTTTACAAAGTTATTTACGTGTTATTTTTGATTGGCAATACGGTGACTATTATTTCCCTGAAATTCGCTCGTTAAACGGGGCGATACTCATGTTGTCTTTGGTTTTATATCCTTATGTGTATATGTTGGCCAAAACCGCGTTTTCAGATTTACCTGCAAACCTAGAAGAAGTGTCTAAAAGTTTAGGTATATCCTCCAATCAATATATCTTCAAAGTGGTGTTTCCGTTAGCCAGACCCGCCATATTAATGGGTGCTGCATTAGCTATGATGGAGGCTTTTGCCGATTATGGAACTGTGCAATATTTTGGTATTAGTACCTTTACTACGGGCATTTTTAGAACCTGGTTTGGTTTAGCAAATGGTATTGCAGCGGCTCAATTAGCGGCTATGTTAACTAGCTTTGTAGTACTTTTATTAGTATTAGAATATTTTTCTAGGCGAAAAATAAAATACTATTTTCAAGGTCAAAAAATGGCCGTGTCAAAAAGGCAGGTTTTAACCGGCTTACCGTCATTCTTTATGATGATTTTATGTGTATTGCCCGTAATATTTGGCTTTATCGTTCCTATTATTCAATTACTGGGCTGGGCTTTCGATTCGTTTTCAGAACAATTTGATTCAGCTTTTGTCGGTCTAATATGGAACAGCTTTTATTTGGCATCTATCACAGCAATTTGTGCCGTCTCGTTAGCGTTGTTTTTTGCCTATGCAAAACGTTTAAGTCGCTTTAAACCAGTACATTTGATTGTTAGTTTTGTTGGCTTAGGTTACGCACTTCCAGGTACTGTTATTGCGATTGGGGCATTGTTGATTTTAAGTTGGTTAGATGTGCAAATAAATGGCATAACGGAAACTTGGTTTGATGTCAGTGTTGGGCTCGTTTTATCTGGTACTTTGTTTGCGTTAGTTTTGGTGTATTGTATTCGATTCTTGGCTGTGGCTATGCACAATATTGATACGGGTATGGCAAGGATAAAACCAAGTATTGACGATGCTGCTAAATCTTTAGGTCATGGTTCTTTTAGTATTTTAAAAAATATACATGTGCCTTTGTTAACCTCAAGCGTTTTTAGTGCTTTATTATTAGTCTTTGTTGACGTCATGAAAGAACTACCCGCCACTTTGATTTTACGGCCGTTTAATTTTAATACATTAGCGGTTAAAACCTTTGAACTCGCATCAGACGAACGTTTAATGGAAGCTGCTTTGCCAGCCTTGGCAATTGTGTTTGTGGGCATTATACCTGTGGTATTTTTGACTCGAATGACCGAGCAAAATTCACCTAGACGATCTTTAAAAAGTAAAGGGCAATATGTTACGTCTCAATAATGTATCTTTAGCATATCAAGATAAGGTTGTGGTATATGACCTTTCATTTGAATTAAATGCTGGGCAGATTGGTTGTTTGTTAGGCCCGTCAGGATCAGGTAAAACCTCTGTTTTACGGGCGATCGCTGGCTTTGAACCTTTAGTCGCTGGAGAGATTGGGTTAAGAGAACAAGTTGTAAGTAATAAGGCGATACATGTATCAACTCAAAAACGAAAAGTCGCAGTTGTGTTTCAAGATTATGCATTATTTCCACATCTTAATGTTCAGGATAATATAACGTTTGGATTACAGAAGTGGAATAAACAAGCCAAACAAGAACGTGTGAATGAATTGCTTAATTTAGTCGGTTTATCTGGTATTGAATTAAGATTCCCACATGAACTATCTGGTGGTCAACAACAAAGAGTCGCCCTGATTAGAGCCATGGCCGTTAAACCGGATTTGTTGTTACTTGATGAACCTTTTTCAAGTTTAGATAGTGAACTAAGAGAAGGTTTAGCAAAAGATCTTCGAGTTATATTAAAACATGAAAACGCTACAGCGTTAATGGTAACACACGACCAGCATGAGGCTTTTGTTATGGCTGATGTTGTTGGTGTGATGAATGAAGGACGATTGTTGCAATGGTCGAATGCCTACGCTTTATATCACAGGCCTATTGATAAATTTGTGGCGAGTTTTATCGGTGATGGCGTGTTTATCAATGCCCATATTGACCATGATTTAAAAATTAGTAGTAGCTTAGGGCAATTCTCAATTGATGCTTCTTATGGTTTTAATGTTGATGATAAGGTCACGTTCTTAGTCAGGCCTGACGATATTATTCATGATGACGATAGTGAAACAGTTGCAGAGGTCATCGGAAAGGATTTCAAAGGTTCACATATATTGTATGAATTAAGATTAAAACAACATAGTTGTGAAAAGCTGTTGTGTTTAGCATTAAGTCATCACGATCATCATTTAGGTGAAGACATTGGGATCCGATTGGACCTTGAGCACCTAATAATATTTAACCTGAGTACTGGATAAGAAGTATCGACCAAATTACTCAGCTGAATTCTTACTTGGTGACGAAATTTTTTGAGTATAGCAAGACAATCCAACGCCGATAGGCACAAAAAGAGCGTTATCTAGAGGTTCGGCTTATCCAGTATTTAGGTTATTTAATGCCAGTTAGGTTAAAATACCCTGATGTATGTAATTTGCGACATTCTAACTTGTTGAATTGTTTAGTACTTTAGTTAAATGTGACAAAGTGTTGCTTATTAGCTACTCTTATCCCAAGTTAAACGTAACTCGTTTTATTAAGCTTATGATTTTAAAGGGGTTCATGACTTGGCACGATGTGTGTAGTGTCTATATTAAGAGCTCTTAATAAAAAAATTATGTTAGCGCTGTTTTTCTCGTTTTATCAATACTTAGGAAAACTGAGCACGCCTTCTACATGGACTGTATTTGATGATTGTAGATGGGCATGTCAGTGCTAAATGCTTAACCTCCAAACAAGTGAAAATCATTGACCCGTCAATATTTGAATAATGCTTTGTCCAAATTGAGTTTTCTATCTAAGGGTAGAAAGGCCATCCAATTAAACTCCCTACGACAATTAACTTTTGTCAGTTTTATTGTGGTTTTAGTTCCTCTAGCAGTACTGGTTGGGTATAGCCAAATCACCTTACGAAATCTCACGGCAATAGCTTCAAATGAAACCGAGCAGTCAATAACCATAGTTCGTCAAATTGGTAAAATGGAAAACCTTTCCTTAGATATTGAACGCCTTACACGTCAATTTACGATTGTCAAAAAAGATGATTTATTTGAGTTGGTTGAAAAGTCTATTCTTCGATTTGAAGGCTTCCAAGAGGAGGTCTGCGAACAGGTTGCCAATAAACAGATTTGTCTCGAATTAAATAATAGATTGGAGTGGATAAAGAATCTGTCTGCGGATGTTGACCCCTTATTATTAGACGCACAATTGGCTGAGTTTAAACAGAATATTAGGGACTTAGCGCAACAAGTAAATGCATTTTTGGATGCGCGGATCCAACATCAACAACACTATGTAAGCTCTGTACAGCAAAACCAATTTTGGTTAACAGGTTTTTTGCTTGGCATTTCTATTCTTCTGATAGCGTTGGGCGGAAAAGCTATCCTTAATCCAATTGAAAAAGTAGAACTAGTAATTCGAGCTATTTCCAGGCAAGACAAGCC
>NZ_JBPOFP010000126.1:0-12014 GCF_051252315.1 Paraglaciecola sp.
CCTTAGTACTATTACTTTGTCTGCCGACTTTCGTATTTTCGTTTGAATTGAAAGAGGTAGTGGGTGAATTAGAACAACCAACTGATTTATTGTTTTTGCCAGACGAACGATTACTGGTGGCTGAAAAAACGGGTCGTTTGGTTTTGGTTGACTCAATAAACAGTGGATTATCAGCCGTCCATACTTTTGAAGTGGTCACTGACAGTGAATTAGGTTTATTAGGTATAACCTTACATCCTGACTTTGAAAACAATCATTATATATTTGTCAATTATAACCCAGAAGAAGGAGATCGCAGGACTAGGATCTCTCGTTTTACAATGCATGTAAAACAGACTGAGGCTTCGTTAAGTAACGAAAAAGTGATTCTAGAAGTAGAACAACCTTATAAAAATCATAACGCTGGTCAGATAGCATTCGGACCAGATGGTTATCTTTATATCGGTATGGGCGACGGTGGTAGTGGTGGCGATCCAAAAGGTCATGGACAAAACCTTGATACCTTATTGGGCACTATGTTGCGTATCGATGTAAACACTTCTGATGATGTGCCGTATTTAGTACCGAACACGAATCCTTTTGTAAATAATGCTCAAGCCAAAGATGAAATATGGGCTTACGGGATCAGAAACCCTTGGCGCTTCACATTTCATAATGATTACTTAGTTCTGGCGGACGTAGGACAAAACACCCTTGAAGAAGTGAATCTAATTGAAAAAGGAAAAAATTACGGCTGGAAAATTATGGAAGGCGATATCTGTTTCAAAAATAAGAAGCAAAACTGTGACAAATCTCAGCTGGAATTACCTAAAATCACTTATGGAAGAGAAGATGGTATGTCTATTACAGGCGGTAAAGTCTACACCCAAGGTAGTATTAAAAAACTAGTTAATCGTTACGTATATGCTGATTTTATATTGGGTAATATATGGTCTGTTGAGTTCCCTTCATTTACTAATAACAGACTTGAAATTGATACCGATATTAATGTATCTGCTTTTGCCTTAGATAAAAAAGGCGAACTATTCTTGGCTGATTATGCTAACGGAAAAATCCACAAAGTAGTGGAGTAGGTTGGTGTTATTGCAGATAAGGTTAAATTATATTTAAACTGAATGAGTTTAAATACTATCAATTTGTTAGGGGAATTATATTCATTATAATTCCCCTAATTTTTATCAAGTACACATAAATTTTAATGCATAGTGTATGTTAACCTAGCTAAATGAATGTCCACCCGTACTTTCAAAATAGATAGGTTTGTATGCGCTGTGTAGCTTTAGTCACAATATTTTGCACCTTCTTGGTTTGTGGTTGCGTCTCCGAAAAACGTGTTGCATCGCAGCAACTTAATTATAAAATCCAATCAAAAAATGTATCCGTTGAACAAATTGCAGGCAACGAAACCGTTGCTAAATATATGCATGCTTTTGATGGAAGAGGTATTCAAACGGATGATTCATTACCAACACCTGCTAAAGATGCATTAAAAAGTTTTCATTATCCTGAAGATTTAGCGTTAGATTTAGTTGTAGCCGAACCTCAAATTCATCAACCCGTGTTTATTAATTTTGACCATCGTGGGCGAATGTGGGTGGTGCAATATAATCAATATCCATACCCTGAAGGGGTAAAAGTGGTGGATATTGATAACCATAATCGCGCTGTATTTGACAAAACACCCAAGCCACCTGGAAAGGGCCTAAAAGGCGCAGATAAAATTACATTTTTTGAAGACACAGACAATGACGGTGTATTTGACAAATCCACTGATGCTATCTCAGGGTTAAACATAGCAACCAGTGTCACTTTAGGCCGTGGAAAAATATGGGTGTTAACACCTCCGTATTTAGTGGCATATCCAGATTCTAATAGAGACGGAATTCCAGAAGGCGAGGCTGAAGTGCACCTAGATGGTTTTGGATTACAAGATACTCATGCAGTAGCGAATAGCTTAAGATGGGGGCCAGATGGTTGGTTGTATGGCGCTCAAGGTAGCACAGCTATTTCCACCGTTAATTCAGCCGTTTCTAAAAATGTACATTTTAAAGGACAGGCATTTTGGCGTTACCACCCTGAACTTAAAACCTTTGAAATATACGCAGAAGGTGGTGGCAATACTTTCTACGTGGAAATTGATAACAAAGGCCGTTTCTACTCGGGAACCAATGAAGTGATCCGCGGTTACTATTATAAACAAGGCGGGTATTACAAAAAAAATTGGGGTAAACACGGTGCCTTAACCAATCCATACGCCTTAGGGTATTTGAGCGGTATTCCACTACAAGGTGATCGTATTCGTTTTACCCATGCATGGGTGAAATATGAAGGTGGAAACTTACCTAAACAATACAAGGATAAATTGTTTGGTTTAAATCCATTGCTTAATTTTGTGCAGATGAGTCGCCTAGAAAAACAAGACTCAACATTTAAGGCCATAGACGAGTCAAAGGTTCTCAAAAGTGATGACCACTGGTTTCGGCCAGTAGATATTAAAGCCGGCCCAGATGGCGCTGTATATATAGCTGATTGGTACGATAGCCGACTGTCTCACGTTGACCCTAGAGATACATGGAATAAAACCACTGGCCGAATATATCGTTTGCGAGGTAAACAACCTAAAACCGCAAAGTCTTTTGATTTGAGTCAATATAACAGTTCTGAATTGACGGCTGCTTTAACCAGTCACAATAAATGGTTTAGACAACAAGCTTTACGCCAATTTGGTGACCGAAAAGACAAACAAGCCATAAAAGAATTAAAGACTTTGTTCCGCTCATCTGATCCTCAACATGCTTTAGAAGCTTTATGGGCGATTAATTTGTCAGGTGGGTTAACGGAGCAAGTCATTATAGAAGCCTTAGCCCACAATGACCCCTACGTTAGGTTATGGGCAGTGCGTTTGGTAGGGGATAGTAAAAAAGCATCAAAGGTAGTTGCTGACAAACTAATACAATTATCTGCAGAAGAAAATCACGGCGAAGTAATAGGTCAGCTGGCATCGAGCGCAAAACGTTTGCCTGCCGATGTGGCTATACCCATTATTAGTCAATTGTTGCTAAACTCAGCGAGTCAAAATGACGTTGAAAACCAAATGCTAATTTGGTGGGCAATAGAATCTAAAGCCATAGATAACCGAAAAGCATTAATCAAACTTTTAGCAGATCCACAAACTTGGCATTTGCCCATTGTAGAAAATGTAATTTTGCCCCGACTAATTAAACGTTATGCCTTAGCGGGTGGTAGCCAAAACTTTAAAACAAGTCATGAAATTATAAATTTGTCGCCTTCAGACAAACATTCGAAAATATTACTGGCCGCGATTCAGCAAAGTATTAGAACCGTCGATTTAGCTTTGTTACCTAAAGGACTGGTTGATAAAGTTCAGCAGTTAGAGAACAAATTTGGCGAAGGCAAGTTATCTCTGCGCATTAAACAAAATGATCCTGTCGCCATTAAACAAGCTTTGAATGTCATTAGTAATAACGCTAGCCAAACGTTAGAGCGATTGTCTTACATAAAGTTAATGGGCCAAACTCAAGAATCCCAAGCTGTTTCTGTCTTAACAAAATTACTAATTAACCCTACGGAACCTGCAGGAGTGAGGTTTGAATCCCTAAAGGCATTAGGACAATTTAATAGCTCTGAATTAGGTCACAAATTAGTGTCTTATTATCCAGACAAGTTACGTGCAGATGAGCAGTTAAAACATTTAGCTTTATCTTTGTATGCTAGCAGAGTGGAGTGGGCAATGAAGTTTTTGCCTATGATAAACCAAACAAGGCAAGTTAAAAAAGCTGACGTGCCAGAGCACATTGTTCGTCGGTTTAAGTTATTAAATGACGAATTAGTTACCCGCCAAGTTAACGCCATTTGGCCAGAAGTAAAAGTGACAAATAGTTCAGAAAAATCAGATGAAATAGCCAAGATTAAGAGTGCTTTAGGTAAAGGTAAGGGAAGTATTTCAGCAGGAAAAACAGTGTTTAGCCAGTTTTGCGGTGCCTGCCACCAACTGTTTGGTCAAGGTGGCACTTTAGGGCCAGATTTAACAGGGTATGACCGTAACAATGTAAATAGTTTTGTGTTGAACATAGTCGACCCAAATGCAGAAATTCGAGAAGGTTATGTTTTGTATCGGGCAAAACAAAAAAGTGGTCAGGTAGTGGTAGGTATTTTACAAGATAGAAATGCTAATTATGTAGTTTTGAAGCCTCATGGTCTGGATGCAGTTACTTTCCAAGTTGATGATTTAGAATCTCTTGAGATACAAACTAGCTCTATCATGCCAGAACGCATCATTGAGCACATGAGTGAGCAGCAAATTCGAGATATGTTTGCATACATTAGGCAATAGTCAGACTAGCGGGTTAAGGAGAAGAAGTAGATGAAAAGACGTCAATTTATTCAAGCAAGTACTGCTTTAGCAATGAGCAGTGTTTTTCCTACTTATTCAGTATTTGGTGCGCAGCAAGCAAGCAATAATATTGACTTAGATCTGAATGTTTTTTCTAAACATCTACAGTTTTTGAATTATGCTGATATGGCGGATGCCGCTGCCAATATAGGTTTTACTGGCGTTGATTTAACCGTTCGCCCAAAAGGTCATGTGTTACCAGAGCGGGTTATCGACGATTTACCAAAAGCTGTTGAAGGACTTAAGTCTGCTGATTTAACGCCAAATATGATGACCACCGCGATTACTCATGCAGACCAGAAACATACTTTAGATATTTTGCAACAAGCTGGGATGCACGGGTTTGAAGTTTATCGAATGGGCTATTATCGTTTTCCGCAAAACCCAAACGTCCCACAATTACTCAAAGGCCTTAATAAAAACCTTAATCAGTTAGCTGCAGTTAATCAACAAGCCAAGATTAAAGGCGCTTACCAAAATCATGCTGGAGCCAATTTTGTTGGTGCGCAGGTATGGGACATTTGGCATATGCTTGATGGTATAGATAGCGACCACATGGGCTGCCAATATGATATTCGTCATGCGTCTGTGGAAGGGGCGCAATCTTGGCCTGTAACCTTTAACATGTTACGTAAAACCATTAATAGTTTGGTGTTAAAAGACTATAAATGGCAGAAACAAAATGGTAAATGGACACTGCAAAATGTTCCGATCGGACAAGGCATGGTAGATTTTAAACATTATTTTGCGGTGCTTAAAAAACTCAATATTATAGTGCCAGTGTCCGTGCATTTTGAATATGATTTAGGAGGAGCTGAACATGGTGCGACTAAAATATCTGGCAGCAGTGCCCAAGTATTTTCAGCTATGAAACGCGACCTAAAAAAAATAAAACAGTTATGGCAGGACGCTTGAGTGTTGCTTAATAACTTTATTATTTGCTCCTAGAAATATCCGAATTAATTCTTAGCATTTCAAAATCTTTAATGTATTGGTGGATTTTACTGTGTTCATTTGAGTTCCAAACTTGATTACACAGTAAAAGGTGTTACTCACTACATTCATTATTCTCCTATTAAAGCTTTTTAATAACCCTATGTGTTATTAGAAAAATACCTTTAAAAACAACGCCTTCATCTTAACTTCACATCATGTTCATCTAATTCTCACGACTATTTCAGGTTGTTTCACTACAGCAATGTTCACATTAATTATCTATTACCCCTGCGGAAATTTTTAGGTGTCCGCTTTAGAAAACGACATAAAAAGATTTAACGAATTAAACTTTATTTGGAACAACAGCATGAATAAGACAAACAATAACAATCTAATTTTTAGGAAGTCGATGTTGGCGGTGACTGTCGCTTCGATATTATCGACAAATAATGTCATCGCTCAAGAAGCTGACGAAAATGGTGATACAGAAATAATTCAAGTAACCGGCATACGTAGCAGTATTCAAGCGTCTACGGCATTAAAGAAAGATGCTACTGGCGTGGTAGATGCCATATCAGCGGAGGATATTGGTAAGTTTCCAGATACTAATTTAGCTGAATCTCTACAGCGTATCACTGGTGTTTCGATTAATCGTGAAAATGGTGAAGGTAAAAATATCACCGTTCGTGGTTTTGGTGATGGTTTTAACTTGGTCACATTAAATAGTCGCCAAATGCCTACTGCAAGTGTTTTTGCTGGGGGCGGTAATGGCTCGTCAGGTCCTAGTGCTACAAGCAATGCTTCACGCTCATTTGATTTTAGTAACTTATCTTCAGATAGTGTTAAGTCGGTAGAAGTTTATAAGACCAGTAGAGCAAATCTAGCGAGTGGCGGGATCGGTGCGACTGTAAATATTAATACCCTGAAGCCCCTTGATAACGAAGGCTTAGTAGCATCTATTGGTGCAAAAGCTATACACGATACCACTAATGTAGAAAACTCCGATTATACCCCTGAGCTATCTGGTTTAATTAGCTATACAAATGAAGATGCTGTTTTCGGTGTGGCATTATCATTCAGTCATTCTGAGCGCGATTCCGGCTCTGAACAGGTGACAATTAATAACTGGAATATGGGGGTTGTTGGGGTCAATGATTTGTACCAGTTACCTGCAGATACGTCTGGCATCAGAATTGAAAATGCCCCTGCGAATGGCCAGTTGTACACAAGGCCCGATGATATTCGTTATTCTGACGTTGAAACTAAACGAGTTCGTGATAACGCTCAGTTAACCGTTCAATTCGCGCCTACTGCAGGATTTGTAGCGACCTTAGACTATACGTACGCCAATAATGATATTGAGCAGCGCAGAACTGAAGCAACATCTTGGATGAGTACTAGTGGGATTACAGAGCTTGTATTTGATTCAGACCCTGTTGTTGTAGCCCCTATCTTTGTGAATACGCCTAATAGTACAACGTCTTCATTGGGGCAGGACCAACAATATAATGCACAAGAAAATACCTTAACTTCAGTGGGTCTTAACCTTGAATGGCAGGCTACTGATAACTTAAAAGTCGTATTTGATGCTCACTCTTCAGAAGCCGAAAGTATGCCGAATGGTTATAAGGGAGCTGGCCAAACAGCGATTCAAATTGCAGCTAATACCGGAACAGGTCAGTCTTATACCTATGATGGTGATGTGCCTTTGCAGACACTTGAGAGACCTAATGGCCTCACTCCTGAAATGCATTCCTCACAAATTGGTCATATTCGATATGCCGACCAGGTGACAAGTGTTGACCAGGCTAAAGTAGATTTAAGCTATGAGTTTGACGAGGGGCGTTTTGATTTTGGTATTGAGACTCGTTCAGTAGATATGCGAAACAGAAATTCTGTTAAACAGATGACTCTGGGTGGTTGGGGAGCGAGTAATCCAGGTGATATCCCGTCTAATTTGTTAGAAATTTACAACCCTAGCACAATGGAAGGTATTCCAGCAGGCGCCCCTCAGCTTGCGATGAAGGGTCATGCGGAGGATATTCTAGAGTCTCTTATTGCTAATCCATTATATGCGACCGCGAATAGCGGTAGTCCTTGGACGACAGACATAGAGAGTAATTGGAATTCTGACAATCAGATAGTCGAAGATACAGATGCTGCCTATTTTCAAGTACATCTAAATGGTGAGCTAGGGGGTATGGAAACCAACTTCACCGCGGGGTTACGTTACGAAGATACGAGTCTATCATCAACAGCCTATTTAAGGCGTTTCCAAGGCTGGTTGTGGTTTGGTAATAACGATGATCGTGGCCTATTTGGTAATTCAGTTGAAGATGTAACAACCGATTTTAGTTATAGCAATGTACTACCTGCTTTTGATTTTGATATTGCAATTCGGGACGATTTAATTGCTCGCTTTTCTTATAGCAAGAGTATTTCAAGAGCGGCTTATGGACAGTTACAAAGTGATGTAAGCCAATTTAATTTTGCTGGTGGCTCTTCTTTTAATGGACTAACTAAAACGGCACAGCGTAATAACCCTGAGTTGTTACCAATTGAGTCTGATAATATTGATTTGTCTTTGGAATGGTACTTTGAAGATACCAGTTACGTGTCTTTAGGTTTATATGAGAAACGAATTAAAAACTTTATCGGTCAAGCTAGTTCTACTGAAAATGTTTGGGGAATTCGTGATCAAACTATTGGTCCAAGGGTTCAGGCTGCAGTAGCTCAATTGCAGGCATTGGGTATAAACACGAACGACTCGAATATTTATACTGCCTTGGTACTGCAAGCCTACCCAGACGCGCCTGAGTTAAATGGCTTGACTTGGGACAACTTTATTCAGCAAGGAGAGCCTGGATATAATCAGCAGATTACCAATGCTGAGACCGTATCCTTCAGGACGGGGGACTTTGTGGCAAATTCAGAGGACCCACTCATGATGTTATCTGTAAGTAAACCCGTCAATACAAGTGAGCGTCAAGTTTACGGTGCTGAACTTGCCGCACAACATTTCTTCGGCGAGTCTGGTTTTGGTTTGCAAGCTAACTACACAATTGTGCGTGGTGACGTGCATTATGATAACTCTGCTCTTCCTGGTGCTAATCAGTTTCCATTGCTGGGCTTAAGTGATACCGCTAACTTAGTGGCTATGTACGAAAAAAATGGTTTCTCAGCAAGAGTTTCATGGAACTGGCGGGATGAGCACATCATCACTGCAAGCCGTGGTTCTGCGAACAATCCAATTTATACTGAAGCTTATTCACAAATAGATATGAACGTGTCATATGATGTTAGTAAAAACCTTTCGATCTTTGTGGAGGCGATTAATATTACTGAAGAAGATCGTCGTGACCATGGGCGTACTGAGCGCATGGTTGAGTTTTATGAAGATCTTGGCGCCCGCTATCAAATTGGTGCGCGTTATACCTTTTAATATTTAGTGGCTAAAACTGATAAGGGCCGCGGTTAGTGGCCCTTGCTGTTTGGTCTAGAAAATTTGCCTATAAACTTGTTAAAGTGAAAAAGTGCTGAATAAGTGAGTGAAAGCGTTTTATGGAAAACATAATGGATAAAAAGACAAAAGTTGTCATCGCTGGAGGGGGAACTTCTGGTTGGTTAACAGCATCTGCATTAGCCATGCAGATGGGAGATGTTTATGACATTACTCTAGTGGAATCAAGCGCAGTTGGTTCGGTGGGGGTAGGCGAAGCCACAATTCCGCCAATGAAATCTTTTCATAAATTTCTAAACATTAATGAACGTGAATTCATGCAAGCAACTCAAGCAACCTTCAAGCTAGGAATCGAATTTGAAAACTGGAAACAAGTAGGAGAGAAGTACTTTCATTCTTTTGGTGAAACCGGCAAAAATACAATGATCACCGAGTTTTTGCATTTTTGGATGAGAGGAAAAGAATTGGGGGTAGCTAAAGAATTTGGCGACTATTGCCTTGAATTTAAAGCTGCATTGGCTAATAAAATCGGCGATTTACAACAAGTAACTCTTAATCATGCTTACCATTTGGATGCAAGCCTATACGCCAAGTATCTAAAGAATATTGCCTGTAAAAACGGTGTCAAACATTATGACGGCTTGATTAGCAGAGTTCATCAGAATTACTCAAATGGATACATTAGTTCTCTAGAATTAGCCTCAGGTCAAATTATTGAAGGGGATTTTTTCGTAGACTGTACTGGTTTCAAAGCCCTTCTAATTGAAAAAACATTACATTCTGGGTTTGAAGACTGGAGTCACTGGTTACCATGCGACCGAGCCATTGCTGTGCAAACCGCGTTATCTGAAGACATCCCGCCCTATACCCGGTCAATCGCCCATCAAGCTGGCTGGCAATGGAAAATTCCGTTACAACACCGAGCAGGAAATGGATTAGTCTACTCTAGTCGTTACATGTCAGATGAACAGGCTAAAACAAGTTTACTTGCAAACATTAGTGGTGACCCTTTAACCGACCTTAAAGTCATTAAGTTTAATACGGGGAGGCGCAGAAATACTTGGGTTAAAAACTGTCTAGCGATTGGTTTGTCAGCTGGGTTTTTAGAGCCATTAGAATCCACCAGTATTCACCTGATAATGACGGCAATCACTCGCTTGCTACAACTCGGCAACATGGGAGATATCCCTCAATGTGTCATAGACGAATATAACCAACAAGCAAGTACAGAAATGGAACAAATCAGAGACTTCATTATACTGCATTACAAACAAACGGAGAGACAGGATAGTCCGTTTTGGCGATATTGCAAAAACATGGAGATTCCCGACAAATTAGCGCATAGAATGTCACTGTTCAAATCCATAGGAAAGTCTTATCAAACAGAGGGAGAGCTTTTTAGATTAGACTCATGGACTCAGGTAATGTTAGGCCAAGGATTAGAACCCGAGAAATATCACCCAATAGCCAAAACTTTTAATAATGGACAGCTCACGCAGTTTTTAGCGACCCTCGAATTAGACGTGTCTAATCAGGTATCTATTATGCCTAATCATCAATCTTTCATAAAATCGTACTGTAAACATTAAAACGCCAGTGGCAAGTGTTTGGTAATCTACTTTCTTAAATTGCACTACGTTTTGAATGAACGAGAAGATCTTGATTATTGGCGTGATAATAAAGAGTTGGATAGCGTACCTGACAGGCTACAAGAATTATTAGAAATTTGGCGTTATCAACCTCCTTCAAGATATGACTTTATTCAAAATGAAGAAGTTTTTCCTTCCGCCAGTTATCAGTACGTTTTGTATGGTATGAAATTTTCTACCAAATGCCCTTCATATGAAACACCAATGCGTAACAGTGAAGTTGCCAACAAAATGTATACAGCTAATCAAGGTAAAATGTCTCAAATTATCTCTGTATTGCCCACCAATCGTCATTTAATTAATCAATTAAAACAGCGTTTCTGCTAATACTTATTGTTGTATTAATTGCATGGGCGCTTACTTGTTTATCTTTAGATATCTTTCCTGTCTCAATACCTTTAAAAAACTTTGTTAAGGCTAATTTATTGTGAATTTTCTTAATCACTTTAGATTTAAGTTATTGAAATATAAGACTTCATATTTTTTCATGTTGTACTCATTAACACTTCAGTTGAATTTCATGCAGTTTCACTCCCATTTTGTTTCAACAAATTATTAGATGGTGCAAAAGAAGTAGGTGGAGCATTTTATTAGTCCATTTGTGTGGGGTAGTGGCAAAGTTGTAGTTGGCTTTGTTACTACTTTTGTGTGGAGTAGTGACAAGGTTGTGGTTGGCTTTGTTTCTACTTTTGTGTGGAGTGGTGACAGGGTTGTGGTTGGCCCTGGCACTACTTTTGTAGGGTAGTAGCAAGACTATGTTTGTCTTGGCTTAGTGTGGAGCGAAGATAAAGCTGTCATAACTATTGTTACTGCCTGTGTGAAGTGGAGGCCTAGCGTAGCTGGCTAGGTCTCTATTTTCTTGATGCTTAGACTCCTGATTTAATTTAATAAATTATTGTCCGACATAAATTCTTATTTTCACGAAATTTATTTTAGTATTTGCCTTTCTAGATATTTAGGTAGTAGTGGAAACACTTTTCCTGCCCATTGGGTCAATACCTTTTGTTTACTTAACTTGTTTTGTAAATTTCATGTTAAATTAAAATGAAAACGTTTACAGCTATATAGGTTAATGGGATACTAAATATTAGTATTTGTACGCAGAATTGATTGTTTTCAGGATGATAACGATTACACACAATGTGTAATGTTAGGAGGATATGTAAATTGTTAAGCTCATTATCAAATAGATTTTTGTTTATGTTCAAGCAAAACAAAAATACGACTGTATCATTGCAGCAGTCTATCTTCTCTCTGCATCACTCCAAAGTTAACCCAATTGAAAGCACTATTTCACGGCATGATGGTGTGCAGAATGTGCCCCCTCGTTTAATGAAATTATTAATGTTACTGGTGAATAATTACCATAAAACGGTTTCTAGAGAAGAAATCTTGGCTGAGCTATGGCCCAACACAATTGTAACGGATGAATCTATTAACAGGGCTGTTGCTGATTTACGAAAGATATTGGGAGATTCTCCCAACACTTCAAATATAATTAAAACCATCACGAAGCAGGGTTATAAATTAACGCTGGAACCTAGCTATTCAAAAC
>NZ_JBPOFP010000127.1:0-11894 GCF_051252315.1 Paraglaciecola sp.
CCCCCTTAGCTCAGCTGGTTAGAGCGACGGACTGTTAATCCGCAGGTCCCCCGTTCGAGTCGGGGAGGGGGAGCCAAATTTGGCTCAATTCTTACTCCTTATCTAGCTAATCTTTTTCGTTTGACTCTTTTTTTCAATTTATTTACTCAAATACCAATAAACTTTTTAATATCAAGTTGTTAATAGGCGCTTAAACTAAGATAATAAGCAGGTTTTCAACACCTTTGGCAGATATCTACAAAAGATGACCGAATTTCTATTGCTACTCATCAGCACTGTTTTAGTCAACAACTTCGTTTTGGCGCAGTTTCTTGGGCTATGCCCTTTCATGGGTGTATCCGGAAAACTTGAAACAGCTATAGGCATGTCTATGGCCACGACCTTTGTCCTCACGTTAGCTTCTTTATCAAGTTATTTAGTTGAACACTATATTTTGTTACCCCTGGGCATTGGTTACTTACGTACCTTAAGTTTTATTTTGGTCATTGCGGTAGTGGTACAGTTTACTGAGATGGTTGTGCATAAGACCAGCCCAACACTCTATCGTCTGTTAGGTATATTCCTGCCTTTAATCACCACCAATTGTGCGGTGTTAGGTGTGGCTTTATTAAACATTAATAAAGAACATAATTTTGTTGAGTCGATTATTTACGGATTTGGCGCAGCCGTTGGGTTTTCTTTAGTATTAATATTATTTGCCGCCATGCGAGAAAGATTGGCAGTAGCAGATGTACCTAAACCTTTTAAAGGCGCATCGATTGGCATGATCACAGCCGGCCTTATGTCTCTGGCATTTATGGGCTTTACTGGTTTGGTTAAATTTTAATGTCATTTACTATCGCAATTATGACCGCTTTATTAGCCTTAGGTATTTTGGCCGTGATTTTCGGATCCATTTTAGGGTTTGCTGCCATTAAATTTAAAGTGGAAGGTGATCCTTTAGTAGATCAAATTGATGAAATATTACCGCAAACCCAATGTGGACAATGCGGTTATCCAGGGTGTAAGCCTTACGCAGAAGCCATAGCCACGGGTGATGAAATAAATAAATGCCCGCCAGGTGGCGAAGCGACCATTAAAAAGCTAGCAGATTTAATGGGAGTTGAAGCAAAATCATTAGATGCAGCCCATGGCCAAGAAGATGTAAAAAAGGTGGCCTACATTCGCGAAGATGAGTGTATTGGCTGTACAAAGTGTATTCAGGCTTGCCCGGTAGATGCCATCATGGGTGCGGCTAAACAAATGCATACTGTATTGGTAGATGAATGCACTGGTTGTGATCTATGTGTAGAGCCTTGCCCTGTAGATTGTATCGATATGGTGCCAGTTGAAAGTAATACAGCTTCTTGGCAATGGAAATTAGATGCCATTCCAGTTAAACAAATTAATTAGCGGTGAGTATGCATACTAGCTTTGACCAAATCGTTCATAAACTAGATCAAGAAGAGTTATGGGATTTTCCTGGTGGAATTCACCCACCTGAACGAAAAGATATTTCAAATCAAAAACCCATCGCCAATTTGCCGATTGCTAAAACCTTGTATGTGACAGTTAAACAACATAAGGGTGTTGAAGGCAATATTATTGTTGAAGCAGGTCAACAAGTATTGAAAGGCCAAGCATTAACCAAAAGCGCTAACCCCTTTGCAGTGCCAATTCATGCACCAACATCAGGTACAGTTAAAGCAATAGACAAACATGTATCCCCTCACCCATCGGGTATTCCTGAGTTAACCATCGAAATAGAAAGTGACGACCAAGATACTTGGGGTGAGCTAAGTCCCATGATGGACTATCAAGACCAGCCCAAAATAGAGGTGTTGGGTAAAATCTGTGATGCAGGGATCAGTGGAATGGGTGGTGCGGGTTTTCCATCACACATAAAATTGTCTACAGATAAAGAGGTCGAGTTTTTAATTATTAATGGTGTGGAATGTGAACCCTACATCACAGCCGACGATAGGTTAATGCGTGAACATGCCTGGCAAATACGTCAAGGTATAGACGTGTTAACGCACCTTGTATCACCTAAACAAGTTATTATTGCCATTGAGAACAACAAACCAGAAGCATTAGAAGCAATGCAAACGGCCTGTAGGGAAAACCCTTTGTATAAAGTGGTAGAAGTGCCTACTAAATATCCGTCTGGTGGTGAAAAACAACTTATTCAAATATTGACGGGTCGTGAAGTGCCTGCACAGGGTTTACCCATTGATGTGGGTGTTATCAGTCAAAATGTGGGAACTTGTTATGCCATTGCCGATGCCATTTTCTCAGGTAAACCGTTGATCCAACGGGTCACGACTGTCACTGGCGAAGCGTTAGAAAAACCCTCTAATTATTGGACCTTGATAGGTACGCCTCTTAAACACTTGTTAGAGCAATGTGATTATCTAGAAGAAACTCAAAAACAACCGCGCGTCATCATAGGTGGACCTATGATGGGATTCACAGCAACCAATGAACTTGTTCCCGTCATAAAAACCAGTAACTGTGTGTTAGTTCCGGCTGACAAAGAAATGGCCGAGCTGGATGAACAAGCGTGTATTCGTTGTGGAGCCTGTGCCGATGTATGCCCCGCGGGTTTACTTCCTCAGCAAATGTTCTGGCACGCTAAAGCCAAAGAATTAGACAAAGTGCAGGAATACAATTTATTTGATTGTATTGAATGTGGCGCTTGTGCATACGTATGTCCAAGTGAGATCCCACTGGTACATTATTATCGAGTTGCGAAAGCTGAAATTCGAAATGAACAAGACGAAAAACAACAAGCCGATAAAGCCCGAGAACGTTTTGAAAAACGTGCAGCTCGATTACTTGCTGAACAAGCGGCAAGAGACGAAAAACATAGGTTAGCTGCAGAAGCAAGAAAACAAGCGATGGAGTCTAGAGGCAGTAATGCGAAAGACAAGATTGCCGCCGCGTTAGCCCGGGCAAAAGCCAAAAAACAAGCTTTGTCAGCCAGCCAAGAAAATACAGTTTCTGAAAGCGATACAAAAGATGTCGCAGAACAACAGGGTTCAAATCCTTCTACTGAGCTAGAAACACAAGTAGCAGGAACTGATTCCCCTACCGACACAACTGCTGATACCCCTGCTGACGCTCCTGCTGACAAAGAAACAGGTGCCTCAGCTGACAAGACTACAGCTAAAAAACCAGCCAGTTCCAATCAAAGAGTACAAGCTGCCATAGCGCGAGCAAAAGCCAAAAAAGCAGCGGCAGCTCAAACAGCAAAAAATAATGAAGAACCTGCATCAGAGAGTCTCAGCAATAATGAGAATGAAACTTTAAAAAGTAAAAAACATCTAGGCTCTCAAACAGGCGCAATCATCGAGCCTAAAAGTATTGCACCAAATACTTCAGCGAAAGAGTCGAAGAGCAAAGAAACAGAGTTAGATCCTTCTTCATCTAAAGCAGCCGATGTTAAACAAGCTAGAGTCGCTGCTGCCGTAGCCAAGGCTAAAGCGAAACGAGCGAAACAAAAAACATCAGAACAAGCCAATACAATTGAGCCTAGTGACAAACCTAGTAATGAACCTAGCGAAACAGCCCAAGCGCCTACTCCTGCTGCAGAAAAGAACCAAGATGAAAAAGCAGTAGACCAGACACAAGAAACACAAACTCCTGTGCAAGAAGAAGCCAGCACAGACGCCAAAAACGACGCGTTAGCCATTAAAAAGCGTCGTATTGCGCAAGCTGTGGCAAAAGCCAAAGCCAAAAGACAAACTGAAAAAGCCCAAGCCGAAAAAGCGCAAATTGAAAAAGAACAAGTAAAAAAAGAAGATAAACCATCATGAATTTCAAATTAGCGAGCTCACCTCATCAACATGCTCATCGCGATCTAGGTCAAGTGATGAAGTTGGTCTTGTTTGCGCTCATCCCAGGTATCTTGATGCAAACTTGGTTTTTTGGCTGGGGAACTATTGTTCAAATCATGTTGGCAATTATCACAGCCACAGTCACAGAAGCCGCCATTCTTGAGTTGCGCAAACGAGACTTTGAGAAAGCCTTAAAAGATTACAGTGCCATGGTAACCGCCATTCTACTAGCTATTAGTATTCCACCCTTTGCTCCTTGGTGGGTGATTGTAATTGGGACGTTCTTTGCCATTGCCGTGGTAAAGCAACTTTACGGAGGTTTGGGTTTTAATATATTTAACCCAGCCATGGCCGCATACGTCATGTTATTAGTATCTTTTCCGGTACAAATGACACAATGGTTACCGCCAAATAATTTAGCTCAATACTCCCATAACTTCTGGGATGCAGTATCTGCCATCTTTACCCAATATAGCGTAGAAGGGTTTAGCCTAGGTCAATTACAAACAGATATTGATGGAGTCACTATGGCGACTCCGCTTGATACGGTAAAAACTAGCTTAACTCAAGGGTTTACCTACTCAGAAGGATTAGAACACAAGATATTTGATAGCGTGGTCAGTGGTCTGGGAGTGGCGTCTAGCTGGATTAGTTTAGCCTACTTAGCTGGTGGCTTATATTTAATAAAACTAAAGGTCATTAACTGGCATATTCCTACCAGTATTATTGCTGGCTTATTTGTTTGTGCTTCAGTTATGTCTTTGGTTGATTCAGATTTGTTTCCATCAAACATCTTCCACCTACTCAACGGCAGTATCATTATTGGGGCTTTTTTTATCGCAACTGATCCTGTCTCTGCAGCCACAACCAATAAAGGTAGGTTGATATTTGGTGCGGCTATCGGGTGCTGGGTTTATATCATACGGACTTGGGGTGGATACCCTGATGCCATTGCTTTTGCAGTAGTCATTATGAATATGGCGGTGCCACTAATCGATTATTACACTCGCCCTCGTACATATGGCCATCCGGCCTCAGGTACAAAAAATACCAAAGGTAATCAGTCATGAGCCAAACAGTACAAAGTAACATGACAAAAAACGGTCTTATCTTGGGTATTTTTGCTGTAGTGACCACTGGCTTAATCGCTCTGACGTATTTTGGCACCAAACAACAAATAGCCGAGCAACAACAAAAGAAGTTGTTATCGATTCTAAATGCTGTGGTAGACGAAAATAGTTATGACAATAACATTCACCTTGATTGTGCTGAGATCACAGCCCCTAATTTTTTAGGAACTGATACACCTTCTCGGATTTATCGAGCAACCAGCCAAGGTCAACCCACTGCGGTGGCAATCGAAACCACAGCACCAGACGGTTACAGTGGTAAAATCAAACTAGTGGTGGGCATGTTCTCAGCTGATCCTGCACAGGTTTCAAAGCAGGCGACAGTGTCTGGTGTGCGCGTGTTAGAACACAAAGAAACACCGGGCTTAGGTGACAAAATTGAATTAAGAATAAACGATTGGATCCTCGATTTTAACCAGCAAGAATATAATGCAGATAACGCCCACATGTGGGCTGTTAAAAAAGATGGCGGGCAGTTTGATCAATTTACCGGTGCCACTATCACACCAAGAGCGGTTGTTGGGGCTGTTAAAAAAAGCATTGAATTTTACTTAGCCAATCGTGATGACATATTTAGCAGCGAAAATGTCTGCAAGCCCAGCCTGACTGAAAAAGGGGTCAGTGATGAATGAATATAAAGAGTTAACGTGGCAAGGTTTGTGGAAAAACAACCCTGCCCTGATTCAGCTACTAGGTTTATGTCCGCTACTGGCTGTTACACAAACTTTAACTAACGGTTTGGGTTTAGGCATTGCCACCACTTTAGTTTTGATTGGCTCTAACGCCACTGTGTCTATAATTCGCAATTGGATACCCAATGAAATACGTATCCCTATCTTTGTAATGATCATCGCGGCTTTTGTGACCATAGTGCAACTACTCATGAACGCCTATACCTTTAAGCTGTATCAAGCCTTGGGCATATTTATTCCACTAATAGTCACCAACTGCGCCATAATCGGTAGAGCAGAAGCTTACGCCTCAAAAAACAAACTAGGCAACGCCGCTTTCGACGGGCTCATGATGGGTTTAGGTTTTACCTTAGTGTTAGTGTTGTTAGGTGCAATGCGTGAACTGCTAGGCAACGGGACCTTATTTGATGGAGCAAACTTATTATTGGGTGACTGGGCAAGTGTATTAAAAATAACAGTGTTTGAAACCGACAGCCCATTTTTACTGGCTATCTTGCCGCCAGGCGCCTTTTTGTTCATGGGCCTAATAATTGCCCTTAAAAACCTATTAGATGACCATATGGAAAAACTGTTCACCACTAAAGAAGAACAAAAAGTGGTACAAAGAGCCCGAGTGACTACAGAAAGTTAAAAGCCTGAATTTAAAACCAGAAGCCCAAAAGACAGAAGTTAAAAACTAGAAATTGAATTGCAAATAAAAAAATATAAATATAAAAATGAATAAATCCAAACGACTAGAAATACTGACACGACTAAGGGATAACAACCCCCACCCCACAACCGAACTTAATTTTAGTAGTCCATTTGAGTTACTCATTGCTGTGCTACTTTCAGCACAAGCTACAGATGTGGGGGTAAACAAAGCTACAGATAAACTGTATCCAGTAGCGAATACGCCACAAGCTATATTGAACTTAGGGCTTGAAGGTCTAAAGTCTTACATCAAAACCATAGGTTTATTTAACACCAAAGCCGTCAACACCATGAAAACCTGCCAAATGTTAGTCGATTTACATGGTGGAGAAGTACCTGAAAGCCGCGAGGCCCTTGAAGCCCTACCCGGCGTTGGCCGTAAAACAGCGAATGTTGTACTCAATACAGCTTTTGGCTGGCCTACCATAGCCGTAGACACCCACATATATCGTGTAAGTAACCGAACTAAATTGGCCATGGGTAAAACAGTAGAAAAAGTCGAAGAAAAGCTTCTCAAGGTCATCCCTGCTGAATTTAAAGTAGATGTACACCACTGGTTAATCCTGCATGGGCGTTATACTTGTGTAGCAAGAAAGCCAAGGTGTGGTAGCTGCATTATCGAAGACTTGTGTGAATTCAAAGATAAAACCGAATAAAAAAGAACTTATAGCACTTAGCCTCTAAATAAATGCGGCTTTCATTTAAAAGTTAGTACAGTACATCCACAACCTCACCATTAAAACACTGGATGCTTTGTACCTAGTTGTCAACTCACGTTTTTTTTACTAGATACAAAGCATAGTGATAGTTCTACCCGATTTGAGCGTCTGTAATTGGCTAATTCTAGTAACACGTTACAAAACGCTTCATGGCGATACAGTCAAACCTAGTCCTTTTGATAGTCATTAGCACTGTAATCACTTTTAAAGTTTGGTGATAATGATTTAGCCTTTTCAAAAGTTAACTTCGCCTGGAGGTACTCTTCTTTTTTGTAATATGCAAAGGCCAAACTGTCATACACTTGTGGCGCTTTGGGATATAAAAGCTGTAAATAATTTAATGTGTCAAAAGCTTCTTTCCAGCAGTGTTCAGTGATTAACTCCATGGCTAATTGATTTAAGGTTTTCCCAATAAAAGAACTATACCCTGCTTTTTGGTAAGCCTCTTTAAAAAATGAAAAAGACGGCTCAGGGTGCTGTGTTTGATAATATTGATAAGCAAAATTAGACGCTTTAGGCTTAATCTCAGAATACTCTCCGGTGTTTATAAAAGTAAGGATTCTTTGTGAAATGAATTCAGCAACGAGGCTATCAGAGTTAGCCAAAACGACTATTTCATAACCTCTTTTTAGATCAACTTCTACCGCGGCACTGACACCGCTTCCACCACCGTATGAACGCCAACTATCTTGATCCATTTTGAAAAAGCTTCGGTTTTTGGGAAGTGTACGATTAAGCAGGTCATCTCGATAAAATAGCGCACGAACAAACTGATGAATGTCTTCGACACTTGACTCTATGCCTCCATCTGGTCCGGGGTGCTCAGTAATTCCCACTTCTTTTAGACTATTGTTATACAGGTAAGTATATCGAGTTGACTGCTGAGGTAGATTGATCAGTGGTTTGAAACTCGAATTGGCTAATTTTGCCGGCGAAAATATATTGTCATTAAGCAATGTTTCAAATGATTGTCCCGTTACTTTTTCTAAAATTGCGCCTAAAACAACGTAACCATAATTGGAATACTTTTTTTGAGTACCTGGATCAAACAATAAAGTGGTATCGAGCAGTAAATGTAGTCGTTGTGTTACCGTTTCATATGCTAATGGGTTTTCTCTGTATTGGGCATTAAATATATCTGGTAAGCCCGAACGATGTGTTAGCAAGTGCTCAATGGTTATATTGGTTGTGTCAGGGTCAGTAAAGCCTAATTTGAATTTATCTAAGGTATCTGTTGTTTTCAAGTGGCCCGATTGCACCTGTTGTAACACTAATACTGCAGTAAACGCTTTCATGATTGACCCAATATTGTATCGAGTGTACGCAGTATTTTTTACACCTAGCGTTTGTGATTGCATGCCAACCTGTTGGCGATGAAACACCTTACCGCCCTTCGCAATTAGCACTGTTCCGCTAAACCAACCAAGTTTATTGTATTGCTCAACAATGTCAGTCGCGGTGTTTTTTATTTTCAATAAATCGTTTTGCTCAGACGCAAAAGCACCTCCAACGGTAAGAGTTGTAAATATGACCATAGCCACCTGAATTATATTTTTCATATATGCCTCCTTTAATATTCATTTGCAAAAAAGCGTACATTTCTCTGAGCTCGGAGTAATGAAGAATAGGTGAATAAAAGGTGAAAAAGAGTGAATTTATTTATCTATTTGAAGAGTAAAACTTCAAACTTGTTATTAAACAAGACAGAATAACATCGATATTATCTATTTAAGGCTTGATTACCTATATGTTGCAACTTGGTGACTTTAAAATTGATATAGCGAATTCAAAAGTATATCGAGGGGAAATACTAGTAGAAGTTGAACCGAAGACTTTCCAGTTACTCGTATATTTGCTCAATAACCCCAACCAAATCGTGACTCGAGATGACCTATTTGAACATCTTTGGTTTGGCAGAATTGTTTCTGACAATACCGTTAACAAGCATATCGCCAATTTAAGGAAACTATTAGGCGATGACCCGAAAAATGTTAAGTACGTGGAAACGGTTTCAAAGCAAGGTTATCGACTAATTTGCCCAGTCAAAACAATTTCTGAGAAAGCTCCTTTCTCATTAAGTAAGCGACCAAAGCGATTCTCGCCTTTAGTAACGACATCATTTGTTGGCTTGGTTGTTATATTGTTGGCGATATTTATTATTCTCAACGAAAATAACAGTAGTCGCCCATTATCGAGCTTAGAAGTAACTAGAGAAGAAGGTGTCGATTTTTCACCACGCGCAATCCCCAGCAGCGGCAAAATTTTATTTCTAAATCAAAAACTAAGCCAATCTAAGAGCTCATTATGGATAAAGGACGTGCAAACGAATCATGTCAAAAACGTAAATATTGGCCAATACGACATTTCTCACTTGATAGCCGCTACCAAAAGACCTGAAGGGATTTATGTGTATTTTTCTGCTGATTTTGACACCCACTGTAATGTTTATAAGGCAAAGCTCAATCAATTTAAAACGTTAGACAATATCACCGCCATTTTTAGTTGCCAGACAAGTCAGATACAAGACATAGTGTTAAATGACGATGCTGAGATCATTTATTACACCGCACGTAAATCAGGTCAATCTTCTTTTCAGGTGTACCAGTATGATATACAAAAAGATAGTCACGAATTAACAAAGCAGCCAGCAGCAGAAGCTAGAGGTAATCTAAGTATTGATTTGTCACCCGACAACAATAAATTATTGATAATGAGTAGCAATTCACTTAGTCAAACCACTTTCTATGTTTTAGATATTAATCGCGAAAAGCTATCACGCCATAAAACGTTTGATTATTTAGTGACTGAGGCCATTTGGGACCATGATTCGGAACATGTTTTCTACTCAACCGCACCTCCATCACATCAAATTGTGCGGAGCCAAGTTGCCGCAACGAGCGAGGACGATAAGGGAGCTACAATAGTTAACGTTAGTCATTATCTTTCTAATGACATGTCTTTGTTTCAAGATGATCAACTTTTATTTGGCACTCGGCAGGTTAATTTTAATATAGAAACGTTACTTGCTTTTGATGACTCACAAACTCGGTTCAATAACTCGATTGTATACGACACAATTCCTGCACTCCTTCATCAACAAGCCTACTACTTTTTTGTATCTAGTCGTTCTGGAAAAAATCAAGTTTACCTAGGTGACTTGTCCAATGGTGAGGCGACAAACGTATTAAACATTCAACAGCATAAAGTATTTACTAACCTTCAAGTCTCTCCTAACGATAAATATTTACTGATCGCGGATCAAAGCTCTGTCTGGAAAATCCCTGTTAATAAACTACTTAATTTAACCTCCCCCATTATTGAGTTGAAACCCTACCAAGTTTTTTCTAGCCAAACACAAATTCACAACATTAATTGGCTTAGTAATGAAGACTTTGTTGTGTCAACAAAAGACCCCGAAAAACCCCATACCTTTTTTAATGGTAATAATCAGCTAGATACTGTTGATTTTAAAAGGTGGCTGTACTTTTTCACTGATCACTATGATTTAAGCACTATTTATATGATTGAAAAATCAACCGGAAGAGTTTATGCAAGCTCGTTAAGCGCCATTTTAGAAGTAAGGAAAAATTCCGTTCGGCTAGCTGAATTTAAGCCTTTAGAGTTAAATAAGCTGATGCCCTATGCTTATTTTGATCCGCAAATTAGAGGAGATAATTTGTTCTTTGTCACAAACGAAAGCAGACAGTTTTATCTACAGCAATTTTCAATAACCAACTCAGAATTAGAATCTCGACATAAGCTTCATGGTTATTATGAATATGATGTCACTCAATCCGGCTTGGTATTGAGTCAGCTGAAAACAATTGAAGGTGATATACATAGAGTGTATGTAAAGTGACACCGCAATAACGCAATCATGGATATTCACGGTGAAGTTTAAATAAGTGGGTTCAAAAGCACCAGGACGTCTACCTTAGTTATACGTTAACTGGCCAACAATAGCTGTGGACACTCACATCGATCGCGTATCAAACCGCACCAAATTAGCCCCTGGAAAAATGTGAAACTCGTCGAAGAAAAACTGCTTAAACTGGTTCCTGCAGAGTTTAAAGATAAGACCTAGTAAACACTTATCAACACTGCTCGAAAGAAGAGCTATAAGAGTTACAAGAAGGTGGGCAAAAAGCTCACAACTACTCCAGTGGTTATTCCAATCAAAGCTTCGCTAAGGGATACACGCCTCAGGTTTAGTACATTGCTATAAGCAATACACAAGGAAATGAGTGATAAACCAAAAAACCATAATATTGCATGCTCGGGAAAGTTGAAATTTTTAACGCCAAACAAATCGAAAAAGCTGGAGCTGAGATTAGTTAATCCTAGCCAACCAAACATTATTTCTTCTGAAATAGTATGACCAAACAAGGCTAATGTGAAATTTGCAGTGGGCCGTTTAAAAACGGCTAACATACCCGCGCTAAGCAACAATATGCTTGATACCAATGGCTTAAACTGCACCCAATATTCCTGACTGAACCAACTTTCCAGCCTAATGCTGAAACTGATCTGTGTCGCAAAAATAACAAGTAAGACTAATCCAGCTAACGCAATCCCCCCGCCGATAACCTCGGTTCTTCCAATTTTGAACATTTTCATCATAATTTTATCTCTTTATCTACCTAGCTTTGTTAAATGAAATCAAAACGTTCATCCCAGTTTAATTCTGCACGGTCACTATATGTGTACAGCAAAAACCCTACAAGTACCGCATTAAAACTCGACTGAGGTCATGAATTAAACTGAGTATCCTCTAGTTTGCATAGAGCTTTACTCATGTGTAACAGATATAAAAATTCTAGCTGCGAAATATAACTTAAATAA
>NZ_JBPOFP010000128.1:0-11834 GCF_051252315.1 Paraglaciecola sp.
GTTGACATTAGTGAATGTTTCCAACCAGACACAATTAATTATGTACTTAAAGCCGGTGAAGAATATTTAGATTTTAACCAATTAGAAGCTGACGTTTCAGAACAATCTATATTTAGAAAAAATGGAAAGGTTGCACTGTCTTACGGAATGAACAAAATAAGACTATCTGCAATTGCTTCATATAGAAAAGTGACTTACTTAGAAAGTGGCAGAACACGACTAAACAACACCATTAGCCTGAACTTGAATTACAAACTAAGTCATAAAACGAACATCAGTTTGAACGCTAGCCAAGGAAAAGATAAGGAAAACAACGATTTATTTTATGACACAAACAGAAACATAAGTATCAAAGTCAACCGAAGTTTAAACAAATCGTTACGGTTATCCTTGAGTGCTAGATATCTAAACCGCGACTCGGAAGATTTGACTTTCGGTTACTTTGTGACCGACAAACGATTAACCCTAGGGTTAAACTACAGTTTTAACTAGTTACTGGCTAAATTTTCAGGAACAACGCCTTAAATCAAGGCGTTGTTTATTATGACAATAACTGCCTTTCTCAAAAGTACAAATCAAAACCAACTAACCCACTTCCTGAAAGTCACCAAAAAATCGCATGCCTAGTTTTACATCTTGGATAATATGTAATTGATTAAAGGGGCTTTTAGCGGCGCTTTCTTTTTCTAACAAAAAGCTGTGTTTGTTTTGTTGAGGTAAACCTTCGTATTCAGCCACTATTTGGAATAACCAGATCTCTGGATCCCAATCTAATTCATTTTCAGCAAGATATTCCACACCACTTATAGGTTGTTCGCTATCAATCACTTTAATGAAGAAGTCTTCTACATCTTTGGCCAACTGTTTTTGTTTGGTGGCCACCATATTTTGTACTGCAACCGCAAACCCTTCGGTTTTCTGTTCTGAATGTTTATCCTGCTCAGGCTCTCTAGGCACCGCTCTAGCTAACTCAGCTAAGGCATAACCATCTTGAGCTCTATCTAATGCAACAAAGGCTTGGGCGTGGATACCATGAGCTTGATTGACCACAGCAGGTACTTGACTACGATTTGGGTAATCTCCAACTTGGAAGTTAGGGTGCTGGCGTAAAAAGGCACTCATCTTGTTAATTAATAAAGCACGATCTTGTTGTTGACGGAACCTGGCCATCAGTAACACCAAACGTTTTTGCACTTCTAGTAATGAGCCTGAGTGTTCAGAAATCCGCGCTTGTAACTGACTCACCAATAACTTGCGTAGTGCGCCATCACTGCCCGCTAGTTGAATTAAATCATCAAAGTTGATGATGCCAAACCCATCTAATATACGCCTGAGTTGACGTTGAGCTAATTCAATTTCTAATATTTTGTCATCTAAGCTACTGACAAATCCAAATTCAGTATTTAACCGGTGCCAAAGGCTTTCAATTGCATCGCCAAATTGCCCAGTCATGTCGTGTACACGTTCGGTTAAAAGCTGCATATGATGTTCACTAGCAGCGTAGTCACCTTTTTGCCTTGCGGTTTGTAATGACTGAACCCGAGTTTGAATTTGGTCTAGATGTTCACCTACGTCAGAGTTGATCTGCCGTTTTCTTTCGTCTTGGGTCAGGCTAGCAATCAACTCGTTAACAATGGGCTTTAAACTCAGGGATTGTTGTTCATCGGGATAAAACAACACTCGTCCGTCGAGTAATTTTTGCAAGGCTTGTTGGGAAAAGGCGGATTCTCTCACCAGCCCTTCTACATAACCTTGCATTAAGGCACTGGCGTGTTTACCTATTAATTCTAAGCGTTCTTTCCCCAGTTCAAACAAAGGGTTACTTTTTGTTGCACCACTTTGTTTTTCGATATTAGATGGGCTTTTTTGTTGTTTTAAACCAGATGTTGAACTCAAAACATTGCCTCTTGTTCTGGCATTTCATCAATCGGCAGGTTTTCTTCGTCTTTAATAAATCTAACCAACTCAATTAGTTGTTCTATTTTTCCAGTGACAATATAAAATAAACGATCTTTATGAGGTTGATACAAGTAGCCTAATTCTTTAATGCATTTAAATACTTGTTTTATCTGCATATCAGGCTTTTCACTGGTCGACCTAAAGTGTCTGTCATTGGCTAAGTGAGACAACCTTTGCAGCAATGATTGGTTATCAACCACCTTAGATTCAAAATCTTGCAACTTAATTGTGTCACCCGCGGTTAATGCTCCATCACGGCCTAAGGCTTCTTGAACTAACTGCATCCACTCCAACATTGGCAATAAAGACTGTACCGTATTGGTAAACTGATGACTTAATTGCTGACGCGCACTTTGATTCAAATCACAATACGCTAAAAAATACACCGAACCATCGTCGTTCTTAGCAACACGCCTGTTTAGCGGCCGTAAAAAGTGGTTTAGGTCTTCTATCAAAGATTCGTTTTGTAACTTATGAAAACTATGTTCATCTGTTACAGCGCAAATAAATTCACCTTCTAATAAACGTTCAAGTAACGGACCATGTTCAATCATGCGACATTCTCCTGATTTTGGTTACTTGACGCTTTATTTTTCTCTTTATTTTTATCTGAGTTATGTTCAGTATTTTGTTCTACGTTTTGTTGCAGGCGCTGAGCAATTCGACTTAATTTAGGTTCGATTTTTTCCAATCTTTGTTTTTGTTTATCAATCAAATATCTATGTTTAAACAACATCAATACATCTGATTCTGGGTTCGGGAATGCACCCAGTATATGAATGTGGTTGGCGTCACAGGCGTTAAACAATTTTTCAACATTGTGATAAGCCAAGGTACCAATTTCATCAATTGGCCAATGAATATCTATCTTTGCCTGATTTCGTAACAAACGAGTGAAGGCCAATAAGAACTTACATAGAATCAGGTAAGCCATTCCATGACTGGATGACTCTAACAGCTGCCTATCATTCTTAATCACTAAGTCCGAGCCGCCTTCGTTTAAATGAAGCTCTAAACGCAACAAGGATTCAATACTGTAATTTGCATTACTTGGTAATACTTCAACAACATCTGCTAACGTATCTAAGTATGCTTCACTTGGCAGAAATGCTTCCGATTTATTCCATTTATCATATTGCTGAGCAAAACGTTTTAACGGTGTCCAAAAGTTTAACTCGTCAACCGTAGAAATAATTTTCACTTCCGAACGAGCAATGCCATCCAAGGTTAAATCATCTGACACTTCGTCAGTTAAACGCTTACTTTGTTGGGCGATTTTTCTGTTGATATCACTAAATACAACAAAGAATTTGTTTAAGTCGCCCCCTATGGTTTCCCCTTGTTCTACTATTTGTCGTTGGCGAGACTCCAAAATACTGAGGAGGCGCTGTAAAATGGGTAACCTATCTCGAACATTCGCGTCCTCATCTAATACACTAAAGGCTTGGATCATGGTGTCTAAGAAATCTTTTCCGGCATCTTTACCTAAGTTAGCTTCAAACTCTGTTAAGCCTTCTTTAAGTTTTTTCTCGCCACGACTACGGCTTTCTAACGCTTCTGAACAACGGTTTATTCGCTCTGCTTGGTCGCCCAAATTAATGGTATTTTCAGCTGTTGGTTCAAAAGCAAACACTATATGAGCCAACTGGCGCACCATAGGCTCTATCTCTGTAATTAAAGAAGCAAAACCAGCTAACGCTTTATCCACCTCAGACAAGGCTTTGGACAACTCATCACGTTTAGCCTGATATTGATGGCGCAGATTATTATGTTGTTGCTCTAATTGTTGAGCCAGTGATTTTAATTCAGCTTCTTGTTCTAACAGCTCTGGACGTTGCTTCAACCAATCAGTTTGCATAAAGGTTTTATATTCATTCAATTCATCACGTCTTGCTGTGACGGCTTGAATAAGATTTTTTAGCGACTCCGTTTGTTGTTTAAGCTGTTTTAACGTATTGGGGTCGATATCTTTATTTGCCAACTCTTGATTAAAGGCATGTTCTAGTTGTTTTATTTGCTCGCGATTTTGCTCGCGTTTGTTTTCAACTTGATGTTCAAGCTCGTCAATTTGTTCATCTAAAACCGCCAGCTCATCCTGCCATCCGCTCTTAAATTCTAACATTTGTTCTTCAAAATCAGATTTAAGTAACTCTAGAGCTTGTTGCTTTTGACTAATAATCTGCTGCTTTTCATCAACACTTTTTTGTAATGCTTGTTGCGCTTGTTGGCGACGTTTATCTAAAACCGTTTTAAGTTCATCAGTAAATCTTTGCTTAGCACTTTGTGCATAAGCCACTTCTTGTTCAGCTTGCTCAAAAGCCCGGTTTTGTTCTGCTAAGGTTTCTCTTTGTAATTCAGCATCTTGATGGCATTGGTCCAAAGTCGCTTCTGCTTGTTTTTGATTTTTATCAGCGGTGGCTAAATGCCTTTTTGCTTGATCCAAAGATATCGCTAAATCCGTTTCATCTTGAGCAAACTCTGGCGCATCAATAATCGCCAAATCAAGCTCAATCCCCAATAGACTATTTAGCTCAGCGGTCTGGTCAGACAAATGAGGGGATAAATCTTTACGATCCAATAAAGGAGCATGGATCAACTTACCTAAATTTTGTTCCCACCCAGGTTTATTGTCTCGTAAAAACTGTCTTAAACTATCTTGCTCAGGAGACAGCTGTTTATTGATTTGCTGGAGTTCGTCTTTAGCTAATCGAGTGGCCTGTCTTGCACTGTGTAACATCTTGTCGGCTTCATCACGTTTAATACGCAATGCCTGATAGTTACTTTCTGCTTGATTTTTAGCACTCGAACTTTGTTGCCACGCTCTTTGCGCAAGCTCTAAACGTTTGTCAGCTAATGCGCCATTTTCTAATTCTTGCTGAGTAGGGGAAGCTTGGTTAGCTTGATGTTCTTGACGCACAATACTGCGTTCAATTTCAAGCAATTGCTCTTCAAACTCACCACTTTGTTGTTCTTTACGTAACTCAAACTGAGCGCGTAATTCAGCTTCTTTAGTTTGATGATTATGTCTAATCGTCTCTTTTTCAGCGCTAATGGTTTTAACTTTGTTTTGATTCTTACGAGACAAACGTTCTAAAGACTCTGCTAACTTAAATTTTTGTTGTTCAAGCTGACTTTGCAAATCGGTGTGTTGCTCAATTAATAAATTATATTGCTCAAGCTTTTGCTCATACTCTTCTCGTTTAAGAGGCAGAGAGTCCATATCTTTTTGTAGCTGGTCTACATCTGAATCTTGGTAATTCTCATATTGGTTTTGGATATGATCTAATCGTGAAGACTTAGCTTTAAGGTTCTCAGCTGTTTCACTAATCTTACTGTTGAGCGTTCCTTCTTGCAGTTCAAAGTTATGCTTTTCAGTTTCTTGCTGGCTTTTAACTTGATTACGTTGAGCTTGGGCATCAGCCTTCTTGGTCGCTAAAGCATGTAAGTCTTTTTCTAAAATAGGTTTAAGCTGCAACAATTGGTTTTCAACGGCATTCAGTTGTTCCGTTTGCACTTGAATTTTTTGATATTCGCCTTGCATAGACTGTAATCGCATGGTCTGACGCATTTGCGTAATCCATTCTCGCGCTTTGGTGTTTTTAACCGTAGTGGTAGGCTGAACTAACCCATCTTCTTCAAAAATAGCCGCAAGCATAGTCCGTAAGGTATCCATTTTACCTTCTTTAGCATGCACCGCGCTGACCAGCTTTTCCATATGTCGAATACGATGTTGACTAGCAACCAAACTAAAACGACTGGCTAGCTGACGTAGTTTAGTATTGTCGCGACTATTGGCTTTACCAACACTGGCATCATTTTGAATGATACTTCTGAATTCACTTGTGGCCTGAATTTTATGGGAGTAGTCAATGCTTAGCTGTTTTAACTGTTTTATCCACTGTTCTGGCAACATTGCTTGGACGTTACCTTTTTCTGTATCCACTAGTAATTGTTCTTGATGGTATCCCGCCTCAACTAAACGATACTGCACACCATCAGAGCCCTTACGAGTTAACACAACTTGGCATATCTGCCCTTCTTCCCGCTCATACTCGTAAATCAAATAACTATTAGCATGCGGCAAATAGAATTCATCAAACTTCTTACGGGTTTTAGGTACAACTTTACTGGGTAATTCACCGTAAAAAACTGGAATAAGTCGTTGTAGAGTAGTTTTACCGGATGCGTTGGTACCACAAATATTACTGTGACCAGACACATCAAGCTCAACAAAGCCAGGAAGATGACAATTTATTAGAATAATACGGCGTAACCCAGGCATACATGTCCTTCATCGGGGAAAACATAGATAAAACTTAGCCTTTAATTTTACCGATAAAATGCAAGATTTAATACCTAGAACACCATAATTATTAACAATTTAAAGTACTTTCTAAAAGGCGGGGGAGCTAAAATACTCAGTACAACTTAATCCGAACAATTATAAGGGGAAACGGGTAATATAATTGGAAAAACAAGCTAGTTTTACCAACACACTAACTTCACAGAATTGGATGTTACTCATGATTTTTTCAAAGCCCTTTGCTAACGTTTCTTTGTTAATAATTCTACTAAGCGTTTTGTTTGTTGTTCCCCAAGCCCAATCTTCAGAAAAGTCCGATAAACCTCAGCAAGCCATTATTCAAACATCTTTGAGTGAGATCCACATTGAGCTTTATACCAATAAAGCTCCAATTACAGCCAACAATTTTATTCGCTATATTCAAGCGGGGGCGTTTAATCAAGGTCGATTTTACCGTGTGGTGAGATTAGACAACGACAATGGTTCACCCAAGATTGAAGTGATACAAGGTGGGGCGAATCTAGAATTTAAAGACTTTGCTGCGATAAACCTAGAAACCACCGCGCAGTCTGGTATTAAACACTTAGACGGCACTTTATCTATGGCGCGAGGAGAGCCTAATTCTGCCACCTCGATGTTTTTTATCTGTGTTGGTCCTCAACCTTCCTTAGACTTTGGCGGAACGCGTAATCCAGACGGCCAGGGGTTTGCAACCTTTGGCAAGGTGATTAAAGGTATGGACATCGTGAAAAAAATCCATCGAATAAAAGATGCCTTAGACGTTGAAGATGAATACGTAAAAGGTCAAATGCTGAGCAACCCCATTAAAATACAGCATATAAGATTAAAACCTTAAGTCTGGCGTTTTAAAATTATGATCTTAATAGGCTTTAATTAAGTATAAGTATAACTCTAGGTTTATTTAAGGAAGCGTAAACATGTTTGGTTTTTTAAAATCTGATCCCGGTTTAAGATTGCGAAAGAAATTACGAAAGAAATATGACAACCTATCAACGCAAGCTATGTTAGCTCAGCGTAAAGGGGATATTAAAACTTACTCTTTGTTAACCGCTGAAGCCGAAACCCTATGGAATGAAATTCAGCAACTAAATATAAAACAAAGTTAATTTTAGTACTGGCTTTCAATCCAAGATTCAAAAATGAGGCAAGCCGATACACTGTCGACCTTCTGTTTGTCTAATTTTTTGTATCCGCCTAACTCGAATAGGCGAGCTTTAGCATCGACTGTGGTTAGACGTTCATCACAAGTTTCGACTTGCACTTTGTATTTGGCATTAAGACGGTTAGCAAACTTCTTTGCAGCAAAGGTTACTTGTTGATTAGTGCCATCCATATTAAGTGGTAAACCTACAACGGCTAGTTGCGGAGACCACTCATCAAAAACTTTCTGCAGATTATCCCAGTTAGGGATCCCATCAACCGCTTTTAAGGCATCTAGCGGAGAAGCAGTGCCTGTAATCTCTTGACCAACAGCTACGCCAATGCTTTTCGTACCAAAATCAAAAGCTAAAACAGTTCGCTGACCAATTTGAGGTTTAGGGCTCATTTAAGCGTGACCTACATCTGGGCCAAGCTGCCAAACGTCTATACCCAACTTATGTACTGCAGCTTCCCATTTTTTGTGGATAGGCACATCAAACAATATGTCTGTATCAGCTTCAACCATCAACCAAGCATTGTTTTGAATTTCTTCTTCTAACTGCCCAGCTGACCAACCTGCATACCCTAAAATAACTAAAGACTTTTCAGGAGCCTCCTCATTTCCTAAGGTAGACAAAATATCCTTAGACGTAGTTATCATGAGTTCTGATGTCATGGTGAGGCTTGAACTCCAACCTTCTTGGGTTGAATGTAATATAAAACCTCTATCCTGATTCACTGGCCCGCCCGCTAACACAATGCCTTCTGCTTTTTCATCTAATACATTTGCAGTTTCATCCGCTTGTGCGACTAACTCTTTTAATGTCATACCAACGGGTTGATTAATCACTAACCCCATTGTTCCCTCTTCATTGTGCTCACAAACATACACTACGGTGCGAGAAAAGTAAGGATCTTCCATAGTTGGAGAAGCTATCAATATATAGTTTTGCAGGCTTTGCATGTTCAGTGTTTTGCTCCTTAAACCTTGGCTAATCGTTTTTCAATTGCGTCAAATAGCATACCGGTAATATTAACGTCGTAAGCGGCTTCTATCTCGCGTACACAGGTAGGACTGGTAACGTTAATTTCAGTCACTCTATCACCGATCACATCTAACCCTACAAATATTAACCCCTTCTCCACTAATAAAGGAGCGATTGTTTCAGCTATTTTTAAATCAGACTCTGATAAAGGTTGAGGCCTGCCAGTGCCACCAGCAGCTAAATTACCGCGATTTTCACCTTTTGTTGGTAATCGTGCTAACGCATAGGGCACCACTTGGCCATCAACAATAAGAATACGTTTGTCCCCATCTTTGATTTCGGGCAAAAAACGTTGAAACATGGCATATCGGGAGCCTAATTCAGTCAGTGTTTCAATGATCACACCTAAATTATTACCGTCTTCTTTCACTCTAAATATCGAAGTCCCACCCATGCCGTCCAACGGTTTACAAATAATGTCTTTGTGATTTTGGTGAAACTCTCTAATTAAATTAGCGTCACGTGTCACTAACGTGTCTGCAACAAGATCTGGGAACCAGGATGTAAATAACTTTTCATTAAAATCGCGTAAGCTTTGCGCCTTATTCACCACTAACGTGCCCGCTTGCTCGGCTAATTCAAACATATGGGTGGCATAAATAAACTCGTTATCTACCGGCGGATCTTTACGCATTAAAATAACATCTAAATTAGCTAAACTTTGTCTCGTTTCATTATTAAGCTCAAACCAACTCTCTGCATTTTGCGTAACAGTTAGGTCTGACATCCTGGCCATAGGTTTGCCATTTTGTAAATACAAGTCAGACATTTCCATGTAATACAATTCATATCCACGAGCTTGCGCATCAAGCAACATCGCAAAACTGGTATCTTTTTTAATATTAATCGATTGGATGGGATCCATCACAATGCCAAGTTTAATGGTCAAAACGTATCCTTAGGAAAATAGATAATGAGATCATAGTTAAATTTACGACAGATATTACATCGGCGTAATCACTTAACAATACTAGACCTATATGTGGAGGTATTACTTACAAAATTCAAGACTACAGAATGTTTAAACAATGAAAACACTATGCTTGGAAAGGGCTACTTATGCGGATTGGTATTAGATAACTCATCTAAGGTAAATTTATACTTTCGAGTAACCTTTACTGTGTCGCCAGATTCTAAATCAGCGACGTATTCGCCATTAGAGTTAGGTGTAAGTTTAGTCAGTTTACTTAAGTTGATAATAGCGCCACGGTTAACTCTTGGAAAAAGAGCTGCATTTAGCTCTTGCTCCAATTGCTTTAAGGTTTTACGAATAATATGGGTTCCATCGATAGTGTGTACACACATATAATCCCCCGCAGCCTCAATCCAAACAATATTATCTAACTTAATTCGAAGCCATTGAGAACCACTTTTCATTGAAATAGTTTGTTGTAACTCTGCCATAGAAGCACTCTGCGACACTTCTAGGTTTTGCATAAAACCATCAATAGAATTGCCTGTTTTACGGTTCAATAACTCATCTAATTTTTTATGTTGTTTGGCTAAATCTAATGTACTAAAAGACTCTATTAATTTTTCTAAACAGCTTGCCAACCGCTCATCTGAAAAGGGTTTCAATAGATAGTCGAAAGCCTGAAATTCAAATGCATTTAATGCAAATTCTTTAAACGCAGTAACGAACACGATTTTAGGCGTAGGGATATCAGAAGCCGCTAACTTTTCAGCTAACTCCAATCCAGTTGAGCCAGGCATTTCAATATCTAAAAATGCTATATCAGGTTGATACGTTTTGATGGCAGTAAAAGCCTCGTTTCCGGAGGCGCATTCAGCTACCACATTAAACCGTGTGTCATTTTCTAAACGCAGCAACAAGCCTTCTCTGGCCAGAGGTTCGTCGTCAACGACTATGGCGCTAAGTTGGCAATTCATGCTCTTTCACAAGGAATAACAATCTTAACAAAATATCCCTCACTCATACCTTTAACTACCTCAAACTGATGATCCTCAGGATATAAAACACTCAATCTATTCATAATATTTTTTACCCCCACACCCGTGTGGCTAGAAGCGGTTTGCGTGGCTTCTGTAAGCCGATTATCGTATTCAGTTTGATTAGCTGGGCCATTATCATTCACATCAATATGTAAATAGTTATCTATACATTTGGCCTTAATTTGAATTAGGCCTCCTTCAGACATTTGTGCTATTGCGTACTTTATTGAATTTTCAACCAATGGTTGTAATAACAAACTTGGCACTAGCAAATTTTCAGCCTCAGGTTCAATTACAAACTCCACGGTTAGCCTTTCATCAAATCGCATCTTCTCAATTTCCAGATACAACATTAAAGCTTTTAATTCTTCGAATAACCTAATTTTTTTCTCGGGTTCATTATCCAAAGAAAAACGTAAAAAGGTAGAAAGTCGAATTAACATACCATTCGCCCTTTCTTTATTTCCCCTCAATACTAGAGTAGACACGGCGTTTAATGTATTAAATAAAAAATGGGGATTAATTTGATACCGCAACATTTTGATTTGGGAAATATGCGATAACTTAACAGCTTCGATGTGTTGTTGTTTTTCGCTAACAAGTCGATAGTGGTAATTAATGCCAAAGTACAAACTGCTCCAAACTAAAATCATAAAAAATGCATAGCTGATAGACATAAAAAGTGTATACCATTTAAAATCTTCTGGAGGCTGGCCTAAAATTAACGCTAACACGTCAAACCTCTCGTAAAAATACCACATAGACAAAGCTTTTAAGGGGGTCCAAACCATAGATACCAACAGACTTCCTGCCGTAATGACAAAAATAAGTTTCAAAGGTTTCAAGTTCCAACACCTTTGATAAATATATCGTAATGGCAGAGTAAGTGAAGCGGCGAACAAACCAGATAACAATAAGGGGTACAGCACATCACCACCTAACTTATTGTAATCTCTGTAAAAAAACACATTATCAATAGTAAAAATAACCACATACACAGTCCATCCTAAACTGTGAAACCACCAAAAAGAAGGCTTACTTTTATTTGCGATAAACTCTGCGGCAGTATTTGGCATGTTAATCTAAATCTCTTAATACGTGATCAATGCTAACCTTTAATAAAACCATTATGCTTCTAACCCTAAAAACTCGAATAATTGAGATTTGTGCCCCTGCCCTATTTTAACTTCGTCTCCATTGGTTAAGTGTAAGAGAGAAAAACGTCCTAACTCACTCGACAAAGAACTAATTTTACTGACATTGACCATAGCGGAGCGATGCACTCTTATAAATTTTGCAGGGTCTAATTGGTCTTCTAAATTTGATAATGTTTCTCTATGTAAACACATTTTACTTTCGCAATGTAGTTCAACGTAATTAGAAGAACCTTTAATCCACACAATGTCTTCTAC
>NZ_JBPOFP010000129.1:0-11728 GCF_051252315.1 Paraglaciecola sp.
GAGTTACACATTCGAAACAAGTACAACCCCAATTGAGCGCTAGACAGTATGTTTCATCACGCAAATGAAACAAGCTATCAAACACTCTATGCTTATTACACGATTATTGGGCTAATGCTATTGTTACTTTTCAGCAGACGTAAACTGAATCGAAACAGAATTGACACAATAACGTTTACCTGTAGGTTTGGGACCATCATCGAATACATGCCCTAGATGAGAATCACAATGTTTACAAACAATTTCAATACGACGCATAGCTAATGAGTCATCGGTATTAAATTCAATGTTATTGTCGTCACTCTGAGAGGAAAATGATGGCCAGCCACAACCTGAATCAAACTTGTCTTTTGATTCAAATAATTTATTTCCACAACAGGTACATACATATTCCCCATCACTTTTATTATCCAAAAGAGCTCCAGTGAAAGGACGCTCTGTTCCTTTTTCTCGACACACTCGAAATTCTTCGTCTGTGAGCCTTTCACGCCATTCCTGTGCGGATAATTTCATTGATTTTTCCTTAGGTTAATTAATAGGCACACATTTAAAAACACTTATACTTTGATAGGCTTGTAAATGTTTATGTTTGATCACAGCATTGGGTTGTTCTGAAAATTTGGCATAACGCGTGTCTAACACTAATTGCCAACCATCAGATCCACAAAAATCAGGTAGATGAAAACAAACATCATGATCGCTTGCATTAAATACTAAAAACCAGTGTTCCTGTTCCAAAGCTGTACCATGGACTGGCGCTCTTAGCTCTACTGCAAATGCTTGATTATTGTGATCCTGCCAATCATCTTCCACTTTACGTTCGCCGTCAGGTCTGTACCAATAAATCTTTTCAACGTTACTCTTATTCGAATAGTGATCGTCTTTCAAATTCATATGCCGCAAGATTTCGCTACTTTTTCGTAACTTAATAACTTGCTGACAAAATGTTAAAAATTCTTGTTTAGTTTCATCCGTTGTCCAATCAATCCAACTAATTTCATTATCTTGACAGTAAGCGTTATTATTTCCTTGTTGAGTGCGACTTAGTTCATCTCCACCTAACACATGAGGTGTACCTTGAGACAAGAGTAAGGTGGCAAATAAATTACGCTTCTGTCTCTCTCGTTGAGATAATATATCTTTATCTTGGGTGACACCTTCTACCCCATAATTACCTGACAAATTATGACCATGACCATCGCGATTTTGTTCACCATTAGCTTCATTATGCCTTTCTGCATAAGTCACTAGATCATGTAAGGTGAACCCGTCGTGATAACTCACGTTATTAACAGAGGTTAGAATTGAACGAGTTTCATGGGGAAACACATCTCTAGAGCCTAATAAACGCGTGGCAAAATCACTGGTTAATCCTTTGTCGCCACGCCAAAAAGCTCTTACAGTGTCTCTATATTTGTCATTACACTCAAACCAGTTAGAAGGAAACTGACCTAAACGATAGCCGCCAAGGCCAATATCCCAAGGCTCTGCAATAAGTTTCACATGACTTAGAATAGGATCTTGTCGGATTGTTCGAAAAAAACCAGAAAGACTAGAAAACTCATAGGGGTCTCTACCTAAACTTGCTGCCAAATCAAATCTAAAGCCGTCCACGCCCATTTCTTGAACCCAATAACGCAATGCATCCATGACCATTTTAAGGACATAAGGATAGGCAGTGTTAACGCTATTTCCACACCCAGAGTTGTTTACGTATTTTTCATAATCCACTGCACCAAATTCGTTTCTCTCAAATAAATAAAATGAAGAGTTATCAAATCCTTTAAACGATAAAGTTGGCCCTTCAATTCCACCTTCAGCTGTATGGTTAAAAACAACGTCTAATATAACTTCAATGCCAGCCTCATGTAGATGCGCTACCATAGTTTTAAATTCATTTACGCCATCTTTAACTACGTATCTTGGATCTGGGCAAAAATAATTAACAGGGTTATACCCCCAATAATTAGTTAACCCTTTATTGGTAATAAAGGGTTCTGGCATAAAAGCCGCTACAGGCATCAGTTGTAATGTTGTTATACCAAGAGCTTGTAAGTGTTGAATAATTTTTGGATGACAAACGCCTAAGAACTTGCCTTTAATGTCATCTGGCACTTGTGGGTGTAACTGAGTCAGTCCTTTAACATGGGCTTCATACAACACGGTTTGATCTAACGCTACTGGCGTTTCAATAGGTTGTGGACTTGCAGAGCTTGGGGCTAATACTTTGGCCTTAGGTACCATTTGCTGGCTATCGCCTTGGTATTGTTCGGCATTCCATATTAATGGTCTGTTTATCTCCTTTGCATAGGGATCGATTAATAGTTTTTCTTGATCAAATATCGCGCCTAAGTGCGCATGGTTTTTACCTATAACTCTGTAACCATACAATTGTCCGGCTTTTAAACCTTCAACAAAACAATGCCAAACTTTTCCCGTTTTAGCAGGCATGTCGATCACTTGAATTTGTTTTTCAGTAGCACTGTCAAAAAGAACTAACTCAAGTTGCTCGGCATGCGGACAATGTACGGCAAAGTTACAACCCGAAGAGTCAAGGTTTGCGCCCAATCTCTGGGCAGATCCGTCCTGTATATTAAATTTTAACGCCATATACCTACCCTTTATAAATAATAAACACACTCGCTAGCGGAGGTAGGTTAAATTGAATTGATTGCTGTCTGCCATCCCATTCAACTGCTTCAGAGTTCATGCCTTTGGCTATATCAAAGTCACTTCCCCAATACTTTTTATCGTCTGTATTTAAAATAACTTTGTACTTTCCTGAATCGTTAACACCGAGTCTATAATCTTCGTAAGGCACTGGAGTAAAGTTAGTTACAATGTAAATATTTTGCTTTTCAGATTTTCGTAACATTGACAAGATGCTTTGTTCTGCATTGCCATGATCAATCCATTCAAACCCTTTATGACTATGATCTAACTCGTATAATGCAGGGTATTTAAGATAAAGTTTATTCAAATCACGATACAGATCTTGTATGCCCTGATGTTTCTCATAATCTAATAAATGCCAGTCAATTGAACTATCATGATTCCATTCTTGAGCCTGGCCTATTTCATTCCCCATAAAATTGAGTTTTTTCCCTGGATGACCGTACATAAAGCCAGCATACGCTCTTAAATTAGCTGCTTGTTGCCATTCATCACCAGGCATTTTTCGTAGTAACGAACCTTTGCCATGTACCACTTCATCGTGAGAGATGGGTAAAACAAAACTTTCATCGAAGGAATAAACTAAACTAAAGGTAATTTCATTATGGTGGTAACGTCGGTACGAAGGATCTTTAGCAATATAATGTAAAGAGTCATTCATCCAACCCATGTTCCATTTAAAACCAAATCCGAGCCCACCTTCATCGACAGGGCGAGATACCTTAGGAAAAGAAGTCGACTCTTCAGCAATGGTCATGGCGTGAGGGTATTTGCCATATACTTCTTTATTCATCCATTGTAAAAAGCTGATCGCTTCATAGTTTTCATTGCCCCCATCTACATTGGGGATCCATTCACCTTCATCCCTTGAATAATCCAAGTACAACATTGATGCCACAGCATCAACTCTAAGACCATCAATATGGAATTTATCCAACCAATACAAAGCATTACCCACCAAGAATTGCCTAACTGTATCTTTACCAAAATCATAAATACAGGAGTTCCAATCTGGATGCCATCCCCTGCGAGGATCTTCATATTCGTATACGTGAGTACCATCAAATCGAGCTAAACCGTGCCCATCTTCTGGGAAATGAGCGGGAACCCAATCCATAATCACGCCGATACCATTTTGATGGCATTGATCTACAAAGTACTTAAAGTCATCGGGCGTACCAAAACGGCTAGTTGGAGCAAATAATCCGACGGGTTGATAACCCCAAGAACCATCAAAAGGAAACTCTGACACAGGCATTAGTTCGATATGGGTATAGGCCATATCTTTAATATAAGGAATAAGTTCATCAACTAACTCATGATAAGTTAAAAACGTATTTCCGGAATCACCACCTGGTTTTTTCCAAGAGCCTAAATGCAGCTCGTACACGCTCATTGGTTTAGAGTATTTATCTTGCTTGGCTTTTTTGAGCCATGCTTTATCATTCCACTGATATTCATTGTGGTCGTATACTACTGAGCTATGAGATGGATATTGTTCAGCTGAAAATCCAACAGGGTCGGCCTTATGGGGTAAACCATGTCCAGCGGAATCCTTAACTTGATACTTATACTTAGCACCCGCTTCAATACCCGGCACAACCAACACCCAATAGCCCATATCCGTTTTTTGCATGGGTAAACAACTGCCATTCCAATAATTAAAATCACCAATTAGTGAAACCGCGGAAGCATTAGGAGCAAATACAGCAAAGCGCGTGGCTTGAATTGGCTCTTTTAACCCTACATCTAAACTAATCAGTTGCGCGCCCAGTTGTTGGTAAATATTTTCGGGCTGATTATCCACGTAATGCACAGCGTGGTATGCCTGATCTTGAAATTGATAAGGATCTATAATTTGATATTGCCCAGATGAATTAGTTACTTTAAAAGCATAAACATCTGGCGCTTTAGCCACTGATAATTCAGCTCCAAATAAAAAAGAACTAGAGATATTTTCCAATTCACCAAGGGTTTTACCTGAAGCTAAATCTAACACTTCAACCTTATCAGCACCTGGTATCCAAGCAGTCACATTAAATTGAGAAGAAGACTGTTCAAAATGAGCGCCCAAATGAGCGAAAGGATAAGTACAATTTGCTTGTGACAGTACATGTTCTAAGTGCATTTTTTCGCCTTATATAAAATAACTCAATCCAATTTTGAGCCATTAAAAGAGATTTATTTAAGCTGAAGCGCTTTTACGAGCTTGCGTTAAATTAGCCGCTAATTGATTTAATGATGCATCACTAAAGATGTCTTGTAAATTACGAGTTAGCTTTCTGCGCCAATTAGGATACTCATGCAAAGTACCTGGTATGTTGACAGGTTTATCCATTTCTAACCAATCTTCCAACTGTAAACTCAATAACTCACTCGATCCTGACGCCATATGCAACTGCATGGAAAAGTTTAACTCCTGACTCATGCCAACATAATTAACATCAGGGCTGACATTTTCTGGCAGTGACTGATGCGCTACTAAGGAGTCTAATATTGCCTGTTTATTTTCATGTCTACTAGTATAAAGAGATTGTAAAATCTCATCTGTTGGATATAAGCCCAACTCCTTACCTAACTCTAAATCATCACAATGCCAAAAACCTGACAGGGTCGGCATGTCATGTGTGGTTAAGGTAGACATAGATTGTTCAGGATAATGTGCTGGAGAGTAAAAGCCGCCATCTTTAGCTTGTTCGAAAAAGAATACCCGATATGAATACACACCGTTTTCAGCTAACTTAGCTCGAATTTCATCAGGCACTGTACCTAAATCCTCTCCAATCACTAAACTTTGGTGTCTATGGCTTTCGAGAGCCAATATTCCCAATAAATCGTCAACCGGATAATATACATATCCACCTTCTTTCGCGCTATCGCCTTTAGGCACCCACCACAATCTTAATAATGCCATCACATGATCAATACGCAAGGCGCCAGTTGCATGCATATTAGTATTAAACAAATCGATAATAGGCTGATACTTTTGTTCAAATAGTTTCATAGGATCCATAGGTGGTAATCCCCATGATTGGCCTAAAGGACCTAATACATCTGGCGGCGCACCGACACTTGCATCAGTGCAATATAAGTCTTTATTACCCCACACTTCGGCACTACCTTCACTCACACCCACCGCGAGATCTCGATACAAACCAATTTGCATGTCGTTAGTCATAGCAACCGAGTTGGCTTGTTCCATTTGCAGAGCAGCTTGCCATTGTAACCATAAATAAAACTTTACTCGTTTGGCATTTTTCTTAGCAAAGGTCTTAACCTTAGCACTTGAGAAATCTGAATATTCTTTAGGAAATACTTGCCAACCCCAGGAAGGTTTTCCTTCTTCCTGCAAACTTTCTTGTAATACGTCATAAATAGCCAAGGTTTGAAGACTATCCCCACCGTCGCCAACAAAGGTTTTAAAAGCTTTATTCAGCTTGCTATTTTTAGTTAAATATTTTTCATTCTGGTAATCAAAAATGGCTGATAACGCCTGCAATTTAAGTTCTGATACAGAGTGGTAATCAACATGTTCCACCTCACGTACTTCACTTAATTTTGCTTGAAACTCAGCTTGATTAACTAAGTTTTGAACAGGCTGATGCAAATATCCGTCTAATTGCGTTACGTCAATATAGATAAAATTTAGCCACCGTCTTGATGAGGGGCCATATGGACTGCAGGTATCTGGGTTAGAAGGATACAAAGCATGAATAGGGTTTAGCCCGATAAAATCCGCCCCTTGTTTGGCTGCTTTTTCGACTAAGTAACCTAAATCAGTAAAGTCCCCTACTCCCCAATTGGTTTCGCTCCGCACGCAATACAATTGCACACTCAATCCCCACGTCTTTTCTCCATTAACAAGTGGTGCGGGTTTAAAACACGATTGCGGTGCAACAATCAAACGCATATTAGCTAACTCATCCCCATCAATGTCCAATGACAAAGTGTGATATCCCAAAGCTAAATCAAAAGGTAAATCAATTATGTATTCTTGAAATTCAATATCTTGTATATGACATACATTTGCCAATTGGCCATCTATTGGAATAATGGTGCGAGTGAATATTTTATTTTGTTCAGTTACCACTTTTATTTGGTATTCGTCACTGACCAACTCAATAGGCAAACGTAGGGCGATTTGTAACTGATGTTGGGTTCGCACAACTTGTACTGGATTGAGCGGATTTAACCAACTTTTGTTAGCTAGTTCATCTAACTGTTGATTCAAAACCTCTGGATTATCAACTTGATACCCCATCACAGTTAACAGTTTTTGTTTAGTGCTAGGCTTAATCTCGGCTGGTTTACCCCAGGCGTCGGTATAATTAGATTCTATACCGCAGCAATCTACTAAATAATCAATTAATGATGCAGTCATTCGTATCTGTTCCCTATATTTTCACACTAATACTATCTATAAAAAGAATGCTTTTAGAAATTTGAACACATTTTTAGCTTAAAACTGTAATTTAATAACATATTCACTCATATATTTTGCCTTACTTGGCTAATTAGTCCATAATTTCGTAATTATATTTCAAAAGGGCTATTATTGCCTTTTCGCTCAGTTTAACAGTATTACAGAGGATCAAAAATGACTATTAAAGTTGGTATTAACGGATTTGGCCGTATCGGAAGATTTGTATTCAGAGCAGCTTGTGAACGTAACGATATTGAAATTGCGGGTATCAATGATTTACTAGATGCTGATTATATGGCTTATATGTTGAAATACGATTCAACACACGGCAAATTTAACGGCACTGTAGATGTAGTTGATGGACAACTTATTGTAAACGGTAAAACAATCCGTGTTACTGCCGAGCGTAACCCAGCAGATTTAGCATGGGATTCAATTGGTGTTGATGTAGTTGTTGAATCAACAGGTTTGTTTTTAACTGACGAAACAGCTCGTAAGCACATTGAAGCAGGCGCCAAAAAAGTAGTATTGTCTGCTCCTTCTAAAGACGCTACCCCAATGTTTGTTATGGGTGTTAACGCTGATTCTTATGCTGGTCAAGATATTGTTTCTAACGCTTCTTGTACAACTAACTGTTTAGCACCTCTAGCTAAAGTTCTTAACGATAACTTCGGTATCGTTGACGGTCTAATGACTACAGTTCACGCAACAACTGCAACTCAAAAAACGGTTGATAGCCCTTCTGTAAAAGACTGGCGCGGTGGTCGTGGTGCTTCTCAAAACATCATTCCATCTTCTACTGGTGCAGCTAAAGCAGTAGGTAAAGTTATTCCAGAGCTAAACGGTAAACTAACTGGTATGGCTTTCCGCGTACCAACTGCTGACGTTTCTGTTGTTGATTTAACGGTTAACCTAGCTAAACCAGCTTCTTATGACGAAATTTGTGCTGCTATGAAAGCTGCTGCAGATGGTCCTTTAAAAGGCATCATGGGTTACACTGAAGACGCTGTAGTTTCTCAAGACTTTATCGGTGACGTACGTACTTCTGTATTTGACGCTACTGCAGGTATTGCGCTAACTGACACTTTTGTTAAATTAGTATCTTGGTACGACAATGAAATCGGATACTCAAATAAAGTATTAGATTTAGTTGCTCATATCAGCAAATAAATTATTAGCCTTGGCTAAATGAAAAGGCGACCTATGTCGCCTTTTTTGATCAACCCGAAAAGTAAGAATCAGTATGTTATTAACTAACTCAACGAATATTATCACTCGCGACCATATTCAAATTTTAGCGATAGACAATGCATTTGCCAGCGCAGAGTTGTCTTTGTTTGGTGGGCATTTATTAAGTTTTAAGCCTAAACACGACAACAGAGAACGCCTTTGGGTAAGTCAAAACGCGATACTAGACGGTAAAAAAGCCATCAGAGGTGGCGTGCCTATTTGCTGGCCATGGTTTGGTGATCATAAAGATCCTCAGTATTCGGCCCATGGATACGTACGAAATCAAAAGTGGGATATTGTTAGCAGTCAAGAGTTAGACACTGGCACCCAGATTATCCTGAAACCTAAAACCAGTGAAGGTGAAGGATTTGAAGGTGAAGTTGAACTGCAATTAATTGTAGTGGTAGGAGAAACCTTAACCATTCAACTAGTGACTAAAAATATTGGTGATACTGAGCTTAGTTACAATTGTGCCTTACACAGCTATTTTAGTGTGACAGATATTCACGCAATCGAACTATTAGGACTAGAAGGCAAATACTTAGATAAAACCCGATCTTTTGACAGTATTGAGACACCTAGCCCTTATCGATTTAGCGAAGAAACCGATCGCGTACATTTACATAAAGCGCCGGAAGTTACTATTGCCGATAATAAAAATATCACTAAAGTGCAATCAAGCGGTCACGACAGCATAATTGTTTGGAATCCCTGGCAAGACAAATCTATTAGCATGGGTGATATGGCTGATGACAGCTATTTAACTATGGTGTGTGTAGAAACAGCCGTAACCCAAGGACAAACAGTAAAACCTGCAGAAACTCATACCGTTGAGCAGATAATTCGTTAACCCGAATTCAGGATAAGTCGTGTTGTTACCATAGAATTAATTATGTAAAAAATAATTCGGTGACAACACTCCCCCACAACTACTACAAAACAAACTTAGCCTTGATCCAGAGACTTATACCAATTCCTTTAATTTTTTCTCACCTGATTTTTGCTGTACTAAAAATAGCTCTGCCGTAGCAATAGCATCATTAAGGGCATTGTGAGCAAAGTAACTGGGCAGCCCATGAGTTTTTCTTAATGCAGATAGTCTCAATTCTTGCGGATCGTAGGCAATATTTCGTTGGTCAAGTTTACGTTTAGCAATTGCTAAGGTATCTAAAATCATAAAAGGTGGCGATACACCGTATAATTCTACACAAGCCTGTTTCAAAAATTGTTGTTCGATTTGGGCAAAATGTACCAGCATTACCTTTCCTGCCAGCGCTTTTAACAAGGCTTCGACCACCTCTCGTAAAGGCTTCCCTTGAGATTTTTGTTGATCGGTAATTTGGTGAATTTTCACATTTTCTGCATCGAGGCGATCTTCAGTGTTAATAATTTGATGGTAACAACTGCCTAGTTTGATTTGCTGTTTATCCAAGTCGACAAAACCAACACTCAGTAATTTGTCTGTGACAGCATTTAGTCCCGTTGTTTCAAAGTCTACAGACACAATCGATAGGTCAGATAACAGCGTGTCTTCACTAGGAAAAGGCACAGATAAAAAATCATAAAGCGCACCTTTAGGCGCTTTTTTCAATAAACGTTTTCTACGTGCTTCGAATCCAAATATTCTATTAAGAAACAAAGTGTCTCCTTAAAGCGTCGCTGATTGACGATAATCTTGCATGGCTTTGATGACCTTAAAAGCGTCCTTTAAATGCTCTCTTTCTAATTTTGAAATCTGTTTAGGATCAATAAAATTATCTACAGGGAGTTCTTTGCATAAAAGTTTACCTTGATGCGCTAACCGAACCGACGTTAAAAACTCATAAGCATCTATCAAATTTTCAGCGGAGGATTTAGTCAATGATTTTGTCCCAGAACATTGCTTAAGACGATCTATTGTATTGACCGCAGCAATACCTTCACTCAAGGCGTAAATACGGGCCAAGTCCACAATTGGCGCAATGCCGTTATGTTTTAAATCTAAAGTCGCTTTGTGTTTACCGTCTTGAATTAAAACAAAATCTCTGAAAAAACCCAGTGGAGGCTTAGATCTAACGGCGTTTGCCGACAAATGCGCAATAAACAAGGTGCTGGTCTTGGTTTTTTTTAACATCCGCTTACGCACTTTTTCAAGTAAGCTTATATCACCATGAACAGTACTTAAGTCAAAAAAAACACTGCTATTTAACAAAGCTTTGGGGCTAGGTTTATCTACCCAATTAGCAAAGTATTGTTGCCATTTTTTTTGTGGTTGACGCCATTTTTTGTTAGTCGCCATTATATCACCAGGACAATAAATAAATCCGCATTTGGCTAACCCATCACTCACAAAAGTAGCAAGCTGCATAAACCACTCGTCGTCTTCTGGCTTCATGGAATCACAAATAATTAAGGCATTGTCTTGATCTGAGTGAGCCAATTGCTCTTGCCTAGCTTGAGAGCCTGCGGCTAACCAAGCGTAGGGCACAGGCGATGAACCCAGATTTTGTTCAGCCATTTCTATCAAGCGTATGGTAAATGCCATAGTGATGGCACTCACACTTTTACCGATATGGTCGGCATTTGAGCCCAGTTTAGTCAGTTTAACTTGTAATTTAATTAACAACTGGCTGATGGTAACTAACTCATCAACAGTGCCCGCTTTATGAATAATGCTAGTCATATTAACGGCGTTATGACCTTCGTTATTGACTAAATCGGTAACGCTTACCATGCCTGCTAGTTTACCACATTGGGTCACTGGTAAATGGTGGATATGTTTGCTGGTCATGGCAATTAACGCATCAAAGGCATTACTTTTTATATCTATAGTGGCAATGTCCTTAGTCATTATTTCGCTAACTGGGTTCGAAGTTGACAAACCAGCCGCTACGCAACGTCGTCTAATATCTTTGTCGGTTATTATGCCTAATTGCCCATGACTCTTTTGTTCGTCTCTCGACGGCTCACTGGAGGCTTTTTCATCAACCACCACTAGGCAAGAAAATCCCAGTTCAGTCATTTTAATGGCCGCGTCTTGAATGCTAGTGTCAGGAGATATAGTAACCACGGGATGATGATAAAAGTCTTCAACCGAGGTATTGCTGATTGACGAGGACAAAATAGCCTCGTCAGTGAGTTTGTTTGTTTTGTTATGTAGTCGTTGCTCAGAAGAATTTTCTAAAAATTCTACAACCTCTGGAGACTTTATCAAAAGTGCTTTAAGAGTGATGAAGTCTATGCTGTAAATTAGCGCGTCTTCATCGACAATGACTACACCAGTTGTTTGTAATTCACTTGTTTTTTGACAAAAAACCGAACATATATCTCCCTCTCCATATTTTCCAATCAGCTCTTCATTTTTTGTTATGTAACGTAACGCGCCTTTACGTAATATGTACAATTGAGGTTGTTCAATATCAT
>NZ_JBPOFP010000130.1:0-11700 GCF_051252315.1 Paraglaciecola sp.
CTTGAAATCAGACGTACGGTCAAACGTACCGGGGGTTCGAATCCCTCGCTATCCGCCATATTATGAGAAACCCGCACTTGTTGCGGGTTTTTTATTGCCTAAAATATATTGAAGTATCCAATAGCGAGGGTGAGAAGCCCTGCGGTTCGACAAAATGTCTGGAACATTTTGCACCGCCTCTGGCGCCCGAAGGGCGAATATCAAGGACGATATGAGTGATAAAAGTTTCTGGAAAACTTTTGGACAGCCGAAGGCTGGTCGCGAAGCGACAAAATATAGGACGTATTTTGCAATCCCGTACAGTGACTAGGCACCTTTCAAACAGCCGCTCACTAAACATTGAATAAATCATTTATTCAATGTTGTTCGTTGGGCCTTTTTCATTTACGCGGAATAGCGTCGTGATGAGAAGCCCCGCGGTTCGACTAATAGTAGGGAACGATTAGCACGGCCGAAGGCTGCCCGAAGGGCGAATATCAGGGACGATATGAGTGAGCAATTGTCTGGAACAATTACTACCGCTGAAAGCGCCCGAAGGGGATTGCACATGGACGTGCAAGAGTACATTCCATGCAGTAGATTAGTTATTATCGCGAACCCACGACTCCATCAATGAGCTATTTCATCTTATTTTAGTTTAAAGGCAATGTCATTAGGTAACACATTATCTTGAAATATGTAATACAAATGCTCTTGAAAAATGTATACGTGAATCATTAGTGTTTTTTCTAGTTACTTGTTAATCCTATTCACAGTTAAAGATTATTAACTTCAATTGCCTCAAACTGAGTAATACTAGATGGTTTATCTTCACTTTTTTCTGATGTTAGTGGATCAAACTCGGGCTGGTCAAATCCAATGTCACCGTCGCTAAAAGGGCTGTCTTGGGTCTGTAACTCTTTAAAATTGTAGAGTGAACTGTCAGCCAAATGGGATGGTGTGACGTTTTGTAGGGCTTTAAACATGGATTCAATGCGACTCGGGTAGCGCTTATCCCAGTCTTGTAACATGCCTTTGATCATTTTTCTTTGTAGATTTTCTTGTGAGCCACAAAGGTTGCAAGGAATGATTGGAAACTCTAGTTGAGTTGAATACTCAGCAATATCTTTTTCAGAGCAGTAGGCAAGGGGGCGAATAACCATTTGTTTACCGTCGTCACTGACTAGTTTTGGCGGCATAGATTTTAGTTTACCACCATGGAACATGTTCAAAAATAGGGTTTCTAACATGTCGTCTCTATGATGGCCTAAGGCAATCTTAGTTGCTCCCAATCTTGTGGCGGTTTTGTACAAGATCCCTCGTCGTAATCGAGAACAAAGCGAGCAAGTTGTTTTGCCAGGCTCTATTTTATCAGTGACGATTGAGTAGGTGTCTTCTTCGACTATTTCAAAATCAACCCCTAGATCTTCTAAATAAGCCGGTAAAATATGCTCAGGAAAGCCTGGTTGTTTTTGATCTAAGTTTACTGCCACTATGTCAAAGTTGATAGGAGCAACTCTTTGCATATGTAGTAGCACATCTAACATAGTGTAACTGTCTTTCCCTCCAGACAAACACACCATGACTTTGTCACCGTCTTCAATCATATTAAAATCAGCAATGGCTTTGCCAGTGTTATGGCGGATGCGTTTTTGTAGTTTTTGAAGAATGTTCTTTGGACTTTTATTTGAAGGTGTTGTTTGACTCATTTCGGAAACTTTTATTAATTGGTTAAAACGCTTGTCACAAGCGTAGTGTTACGCAATTATACCTGAAGTTGATCAATAATTGGTATACGTACTGAAACACTTAGGAATATACATTTTATATGGGTGACGCTATTCGCTTAACTGACGTTAAATTCAGCTGGCCTCAACAAACTAAACCACAAATTAACATCAAAAATTGGCAGGTTAAATCGGGCCAAAAGATCTTTATATACGGTCGCTCGGGAGAAGGGAAGTCGACCTTACTTAATTTATTGTGTGGTATCGAGAACCGTTACTCTGGGAAGATTGAAGTAATGGGGCAAGATTTAGCCCATTTAAGTGGAGGTCAAAGAGATACCTTTAGAGCTAATCACATTGGCGTTATTTTTCAGCAGTTCAATTTATTGCCTTATTTAACAGGTTTGCAAAACATATTGTTGGCCAATCAGTTTAAATCTGCGTCACAAGAGGACAACCCTAGTTTATTGTCTTCTATTTGTGAAAAGTTGGAACTCAGTTCTAGTATTCTTAAAAGTAAGGCTAATCAGCTCAGTGTTGGGCAACAACAACGATTGGCTGTGGCTAGAGCATTGTATACACAACCTTCACTTATCATCGCAGACGAGCCTACATCGGCTCTAGACACTGAGTCTAGGAACAAGTTTATCCAATTGCTATTAGACTGTTCAACTAACAGTACACTTGTGTTTGTTAGTCATGATAAAGGCATTGCTTCACATTTTGATAGTCAGCTGGCTCTATCTGAGATCCAGGCCAAGCAGGAGACTCGTTATGATGTTTAGGCTGGTATTAGCAAGCTTGTGGTGTAGACGGCATATGGCGTTTTTGACCGCGCTTTGTATTGCGATTAGTGTTTCCTTATTTATCACTGTTGAACATTTAAGAGTTCAAGTAAAAGATAATTTCCAACGTTCAGTATCTGGTGTTGATTTAATTGTTGGTAGTAGAACTAGTCAACTGAATTTACTTCTTTATTCCGCTTTTGGTTTAGGCCAGGCCGCTGACAATATCACTTGGCAAAGCTTTAATCATATTAAGTCGGATAAACGGGTAAATTGGGCCGTTCCATTAGCCTTTGGAGATTCTCATCAGGGGTATCCTGTCATAGGCACGACTTTAGATTACTTTAAGCATTTTAAATATGGCAACAAGCGCTCGTTAACGTTTTCGAAGGGAAACGTGTTTAACAGTAAATTTGAGTTGGTAATCGGTTCAGAAGTTGCTAAACGCCTTAACTACGACATCAGTCGTGAAATTGTATTAGCCCATGGCCAGGGAAATGTAAGTTTTAAACATCATGACAATCATCCTTTTATCATTTCAGGTGTATTGCAACCAACAGGCACACAAATAGATCAATCTATCTATATTCCTATTCAAAGCATTAATACTATTCATGCACAAGTTCAGAGTACCGATACACATGAGCATGAGCATGAGCACGAACATGAACGTTTAACGTCTATAGAGGGTGATGAAAAAATAAATATTAGTGCATTTTTATTGGGGGTAAATAACAAAATTTCTGTTTTAACCTTGCAAAGAAGCATTAATCAATTTACGGCTGAGCCTCTAACTGCAATATTGCCTGGATTAGCGCTACGGGAGTTGTGGAAAATAGTATCGGTTATCGAAAATGTATTAACGTTAATATCGATACTTGTATTAGTGACGGCACTTATTTGTATGGTCATTATGTTAATGGCCTCAATGCAGCAAAGAGAAAGAGAAGTGACGGTATTAAGGGCGTTAGGGGCGAAACCCTTAATAATTGTTTGGTTGCTCGAAGTTGAAGTGGTCGTTTTGACCCTAGTTGGGACACTATTTGGTGGACTCTTTGTATCCTTAGTATTATTGATTGTTGAGCCTATTTTAGTGGCTCACTATGGTTTATATGTCAATCCATTGATAGATTTTTATTCTTTAATTAGAGTGGGTTTAATGGCACTCATTGCTGCTATTTGTTTGGCCTTAATACCTGCGGTATTAGCCTATAAAAAATCACTCAATTCAGGCCTTAAACTTTAATCGGGCAATCAAAACCTTGTGGCTTGATAGCTAAAACATCGCAGTTTAATTTGTCGATAACATGTTCAGCGGTATTTCCAATTAGAGCCGCTGAAATTCCACTTCTACCAATAGTGCCTAAAACTACCAGTTCTGCATCTAACTCCTCTGCGTATTTAGGAATTACGTCTTCAGGGAGACCAATTTCTACGTGGCAGTTGTTTTTGTCTATATTGTGACGTTGGGCATGTTCATTCATGGTTTCTAAATGATGAGCTTTAGAGGCTTCGTCATAGGACGCTGGGTTAAACTCGGGGATTTCAATGACAATGTTTGCTGGTGTACCTGGATAGGAGTTGACTAAGTGAACGTTAGAGCTCAACAAATGAGCAAAATGTAATGCTTGTTTAGTAATTAAGTGGTTAAGTGAAACATGCTCCTCCATATCAACACCAACATTAACTGCAGCTATTATCTCGCCATGTCTAGGCCATGCATGATCTTTAACTAATAAAACAGGGATTGGCGCTTTACGCATTAAATGCCAGTCAGTGGGAGTGAATATGATTGACTTTAAATTGTCATGTTGTTTGGTTCCCTTAACAATTAAATCAAATCCTTGGTCCAATACCTCATAAATGATGCTCTCATAAGGGCGGTTATGCCAAACCACTTTTACGTCGATGGTGATAGTGACGTTGGCAAATTGATCTTCAATCAGATTTACCAACCAATCCGTTCTATCCTCAATTACGGCTTGGCGCATGTTTTCTCTTTCATCAGACGACAACATGCTGGTCATTTCATAAGAAAGGTCGTAAATGGTTAACATCGCGGTGACGTTGGCTCTGTTAATGTGAGCAATCTCAACCGCTCGAGAAAGTGATTTTTGTTGGTCTGTTTCTGGGTCAATAACAGCCAGTATTTTTTGATAGTTCATAATCTTTCCTGTTAACTCATTAAAACACCAAAATATACTTTAAGCTTATGAAACTATTTGTAAAACTGCCACTTGCTAATGAATAGATAATTGCATTGTTTTGAAAAGCTGAAAACCAGCAAATAATAATAATAATAAACTTATTATATTCCTTACGCCGGCTTGCTGAATGGTAGCCTGAATTTTAGTAAATCCTAATGCCGTTAAAATCATAATAGGTAGTGTCCCTAGGCCAAAACCCAACATGATAATCGCCCCTTGAATACTCGAGCCGCTAGCCAAAGACCAAGTGAGGATTGAATACACTAAACCACATGGGAGCCATCCCCAAATGACGCCATAAGGCAGGGCATACAAAGGGGACTTAAAAGGGATGAACTTTTTAGACCAGGGTTGAATCTTTTTCCATATGATATGGCCTATTTTTTCTATTCTGGTTAACCCATTCCACCAACCGCTAATATAAAGAGCGAGTAGGGCTAAAAATAAGGCGCTTAATAATTGTAGGATGATTAAACCTTGGTGGACTTGATTAGAAAAAATTTTTCCTAATGAACCTGTAACACAGCCTGCAATGGCATAACTAAATATTCGGCCAAAATTATAAGCCAAGGTATAGGGGAGTATATTGGCTGACTTAGGTATGCTAAAACTAAAAGCACCAACAATTCCTCCACACATGCCAACGCAATGAACACCACCTGCTAGGCCAATTAACAAGGCAGAGATAAAGTTTACATCAAGCATCATTGTTTGGTTTATTAGGTTTTTCAGTAGGCTTTTTAGCTAAATCATCATCAAATAAAATGCTGCTTCCTTGACGCTCTAAGTCTTCAAATTGATCTGATTTTACCGCCCAAAAAAACACACATACGGCAATTACCACTAATAGAATGGCTAGGGGTATTAATACGTAAATGATATTCAATTAAATTTCCTGATTATTTTAGTAACCGAATGGAGTTCACCACTACGATTAAGGAACTAAGCGACATGCCGATGACAGCTAACCATGGAGTCAAATGTCCAGTAAATGCTAAAGGTAGCACTATGAGGTTATAAGCGATAGCCCAACTAATATTTTGGATTATTTTTGATTTACAGCGTTTAGCAATATTAAAAACAAGGTTTACCTTGTCCAGTGCATTGTCTAATAGAATAATATCTGAAGAAGATTTAGCGAGGTCTGAGCCTGCTCCTAGTGTTATTGACACATCTGCTTGTGCGAGTACGGGCCCATCATTTATGCCATCTCCAATCATTAACACTGTTTTGTTTTCTGATTGTGCATTTTGAATCAAATTAAGTTTTTGTTCAGGAGTTTGGTCACTGTAATGATTTTCAATGTTGAGCTGCTTTGCTACCTCGGCAACCATTATTGGGCCATCACCACTAATTAAAGAAACTGTATTATCCTTCATTCCACTAATAAAACGCTGGCTGGTTTCTCTAATCGTATCTTTGACAACAAACCCTGCTAATAACTCACTTTGAGACTGTATAAAAACATTACACTTGCGTAAGTCATCTGGAATTTCAAAGTCCATGAATTTGGCCGAGCCTAACTTGTAGTTTATATTTTCTATTGTTCCCTTCAGGCCTAATCCAATGACTGATGAAAATTCTAATACTTGATGTATTTCTGTTGGAACTGAAAAAGCTTTGGCTATTGGGTGAGAAGAGAGTTGTTCTAGGCTACCAGCAAGCTCCAAAATTTGTTGGTCAGACTGAGTCGATATGTTCTGGCACGAAGCTATAGCAAATCGACCATTTGTTAATGTGCCAGTTTTGTCTAATCCAATCCAATTTACTTGTGTTATTTGTTCTAATGCATCTGCTCTTTTTAATAACACACCTTTATTATTTAAGTTAGCAACAGCGCAAGATAAAGCACTGGGAGTGGCGAGTCCCAATGCACAAGGGCAGGTAGCAATTAAAACTGAAACTGTAATCCATAAGGCTTGAGTGTCGTCAATATTTAACCAAACAAAGTAAGTAACCAATGAAATAAGCAAAACACTTACGACAAAATATTGAGAAAACTTATCGGCAATACCGGCTATTTGGGGTTTATTTGCTAGAGCTTGGGTTTGTAGTTTAGAAATTTGATTGACTATTGAGCTTTTCAATATCTTGTCAACGCGAACTGTTAGTGTGCCTAGTTGGTTTACGGTACCGGCAAAAACAGGGTCTCCAATTTCTTTATTCACTAGGTCAAATTCACCGGTTAGCATGGCTTCGTCTAACTGACCATTACCTTTAATAATAGTGCCGTCGATTGGTATTAAGTCTCCGGCTTTGACCAATACTAATTGATCTATTTGTAATGATTTGGCTAAAACGGAGGTTACTTTTCCATCAACCATTAAATTTGCTGTTGTCGGCATATACTCAAGCATATTAGCTGAAAGTTGTGAGGCTTTATATCTGGCGTTATGTTCTAAATAACGGCTAATAAGCAACAAGAAAACAAACATGCATAAGGATTCAAAATAGGTTTGCCCCGAGTTTTGCACCGTCGCGAGTAAACTAGTTATGTAAATAAGGGTTAGGGCAATACAAATAGGTACATCCATATTCACCGACTTTGTTTTTAATGCTCTAGAAGCGCCATTAAAAAACTCAGAGGCTGAATAAAAGATGATAGGAGAGGTCAGTAAAAGGCTTACCCAATTAAAATATTGTTTAGTCTGAGCATCTAAGTGTCCAAACAAATCAAAAAACACACCTAGGTTTAACATCATGACTTGCATGGTCATTAAGCCAGCTAGCCCTAAACGTTTTAAAAAATTCTTGTTCTCTATGCGATAAGTTTGTTCATGTTGCTCAGGATGAAAAGGTTTTGCGTGATAACCAATTTCTTCTATCTTGCTCAGAATTTGACTCAGTTTTATTTCACTATTTAACCAACTGACGGTGGCTCGCCTAGCTGCGACGTTCACGCCTATTCTGCCAATCCCTTGTACCTTGGCTAATTGTTTTTCTATTAACCATCCACAGGCTGCGCAGTTAATTCCAGAAATAGTGAGTTGGATCTCACTGTGTTCATCATCTATTTCAACAAATTCCTGTAAAATGCTTTCATCATCAAATACAGCAAGTTGTTCCAAAATAGAATCTGTTTCGGTATCCGCTTTTTCAGCAAATTCATTTCTAAAACTGTAGTAATTTTCCAATCCATTATCGACAATGGCTTGTGCCACAGCTAAACAACCCAGGCAGCAAAAATATGCTTGCTTGCCTGACACCTCTGTTTGGAAAGTATGTTGTGAGTTATTGTGTAAGCCACAATGAAAACAGACGTTTTGCATAAGGCCTTAGGGTGTTAACTCGAAAGATGATTGTTGGGGTAGGGTAACAACTTGTTGAACTTTCCAAGCATTGTCAAACGGGTGTACGCTTATCCGCCACTTTCCATCTGTAGGTCGGCCATTAAGGGCTCTATAGGTGCCATTAGCATCTTTAAATAATGTGGTGGTGAAGTCTTTGTGGTCTTGCGTAGAATGGTAAAAGTCTAAAGTGAGTGCTTCTCCTTCTGCCGGTTCCCCCGACACAAATACCAGCTCTATATTTTCTTCAGTCACTGTAGCTTGGATAACAATGTTAAGATTTTTTGCATTTTCAATAGCTTGCAACTTTACATTGATGCCTTTGCCTTCTTTATAATAATCGTCAATTACCATGCTATCTTCATTGGTAAACGCCAGGTGCATCATTGTAAAGCTAAGTACCATAGATGTTGCTGGTACTATGATTAAAAACCAAGGCCAGAATTGTTTATACCAGGGTTGGGATTCTTTGGATTGCATGAAATTAACTCTTGAATGAATACAAATATAAAAAAGCCCCACGTTAGCGGGGCTTTTATTAAAAAGCTAGTTACTTATTTACCTTGCGATAAACTGTAAACGTATGAAGCAACTAAATGTACTTTCTTTTCACCTAGGGTGTCTTTGAATGGCGGCATGACACCATTACGTCCGTGGGTGAGTGTTTCAATTACAGATTTATCAGTTGCACCGTATAACCATATTTGGTCTGTCAAATTGGGTGCACCAAAGGCTTGATTACCCTTACCATCAACGCCATGACAAGCAACACAGTTACTAAACTTTTCTTTACCAGCAGCAACCATGTTTTGATCTAGGTCAGGTCTATTGCTTAGACTAAGTGTATAAGCAACAACTTCTTCAACACCTTTAGCTCCTAGAACATCACCCCAAGCAGGCATCATAGCTTTTCGGCCGTGTAGCAGAGTTTCCTTTATTTTTTCAGGAGAACCGCCGTACAACCAATCGTTATCAGTCAAGCTAGGAAAGCCTCGCTGCCCACCTGCATCAGACCCATGACACTGAGAACAGTTTTGAGCAAATAACCTTTGGCCTACTTTTAAGGCACCAGAATCTTTGGCTAATTCAGGTATTGATTTTTCATAGTAGGCATCAAAAATTGGCGCAAATGCTTCATTTGCAGCATCAATTTCACGGTCATATTGACTGACAACGCCATTTGTTTTAAGTGCTTCAACCGCTGCTTTTGATTCTGCCAAAGAACGAATGTCTTGGTTAGAACTTTGCCAGTTCAACACACCTTTAAAATTACCTAAACCAGGGTATAAAACTAAATAAACCAAACCCCACACGATGCAGATGTAAAATAACATCGTCCACCATTTAGGAAGTTGATTATTAATTTCAATGATACCATCAAATTCATGATGCATATCGTCGCCTTCATCAACACCAGTTTTATTCGCTAAACACCAACGCAATAATAAATAACAACCTAAAATTGATCCCAGTGTAATAACTGAAATCCATATGCTCCAAAAACTACTCATCTACCTTAGACTCCCGCTTGCTATTCTCAGGTTCATCGTCAAAAATAAGCCTTTCTGCTTCATCAAAGTTTGCTTTAGATTTGTTACTGAAAGCCCACCAAACAATTCCAATAAAACTTACAAATACAACGACTGTATAAATGCTACCGCTAGTTGCGTAATCCATATTATTTCAATGCCGTACCAAGTGATTGTAAATAAGCAATTAAGGCAACCATTTCAGTTTTACCTTTTACTGCGTCTTTTGCTCCAGCGATATCTTCATCGGTGTAAGGCACACCAAAGTCTCTAAACACTGAAAGTTTTTTAGCTGTTAATTCGCCATCTAGGGTGTTTTCCATTAACCAAGGGAAACCAGGCATATTAGATTCTGGAACAACATCTCTAGGATTAATCAAATGAACTCTATGCCAATCATCGCTATAACGACCACCAACACGAGCTAGATCAGGCCCTGTTCGTTTTGAACCCCATAGGAATGGATGTTCCCATACAGATTCACCCGCTACTGAGTAGTGACCATATCTTTCTGTTTCCGCTCTAAATGGGCGAATCATTTGACTGTGACAACCCACACAGCCTTCACGGATGAAAATATCTCTACCTTCCATCTGCAACGCTGTATATGGTTTCAGTCCATCTACTGGTGCCATGGTTTGCTGTTGAAACATTAGTGGGGTTATTTGAGCCATTCCACCTAAACTGATAGCAACAATAATAAGTACTGTCATTAGACCTACGTTTTTTTCTATTAACTCATGTACATTTTTCATAGTCTGACCTCCTTATGCTGCTTCAGCTTCAAAAGCTGGCTCTTTTAGCGTATCGCCTTTAATTGTTTTATAAACGTTGTAGGCCATGATAAACATACCTAATACAACGAATACTCCACCTATAAACCGAACTAAGTAAAATGGCATAGATGCTTCTAACGACTCAACAAAACTGTAAGTTAACGTTCCGTCCGCATTAATTGCACTCCACATCAACCCCTGAAGTACACCAGAAATCCACATCGCGACTATGTAAAGTACTACACCAATGGTTGCTAACCAGAAATGTACATTAACTAACTTTAAGCTGTACATTTTAGGTTTATCAAATAACACAGGGATCAAATGGTAAATTGAACCAATAGATACCATGGCAACCCAACCTAACGCACCTGAATGAACGTGTCCGATTGTCCAGTCAGTATAATGTGAAAGGGCGTTTACTGTTTTGATGGCCATCATAGGGCCTTCAAATGTAGACATTCCATAAAATGATAAAGAAACAACTAAGAAACGCAGAACAGGGTCAGTACGCAATTTATGCCAAGCCCCAGACAAGGTCATAATACCGTTTATCATTCCACCCCAAGACGGAACAAATAGAATAATTGACATAACCATGCCTAATGATTGAGTCCAATCTGGAAGGGCAGTGTAATGAAGGTGATGTGGTCCAGCCCAAATATATAGAGATATCAAGGCCCAAAAATGAACAACTGATAGTCTATAAGAAAATACTGGGCGTCCAGCTTGTTTAGGCACGAAGTAATACATCATACCTAAAAATCCAGCTGTTAAGAAAAAGCCTACGGCGTTGTGCCCATACCACCATTGGATCATGGCATCTACGGCACCAGAATATATAGAATAGGATTTCGTTAAAGAAACAGGTATCGCCATGCTATTAGCAATATGCAATACAGCAACCGTGATCATAAATGCACCGAAGAACCAGTTCGCCACATATATGTGAGAAACTTTTCTAATGATCATGGTGGCAAAGAAGTTAATGATATAAGACAACCATACTATGGTGATTAATATATCAATTGGCCACTCAAGTTCAGCATATTCTTTTGAACTGGTTAATCCTAATGGAAGAGTGATTGCAGCTAACACAATAACCAATTGCCATCCCCAGAAGGTAAATGCTGCTAGCTTATCGCTGTAGAGCCTTACATGACATGTTCGTTGAACTACATATAACGATGTAGCAAATAACGCACATCCACCGAACGCAAAAATAACAGCATTGGTGTGAAGGGGGCGTAACCTTGAAAAGGTTAACCAAGGTGTGTCAAAGTTCAATGCGGGCCAATATAATTGAGCTGCTATTAACACCCCAACTAACATACCTACAATGCCCCAAACTACGGTCATTACCGCAAACTGCCGAATAACTTTATAGTTATATTCGGGATGTACTTGAAT
>NZ_JBPOFP010000131.1:0-11678 GCF_051252315.1 Paraglaciecola sp.
GACCAATACTTTGCACTTTGATGGCTTGAGTTTCTCTAACGATAGCATCCATGATTAAAGATTTTTCTTCTTTGTCATCTGTTGGAATTTTAACTTTAATTAATTCGTGAAAACTAATCGCTGATTCGATTTCGGCCAAAACACCTTCTGTTAACCCGTTTCCACCTAACTGAACTACGGGTTTTAAAGAATGTGCTAAACCTTTTAGGTGCTGCTTTTGTTTGTTTGATAATGTCATTGTGTAATTATTCTTACAATTTATTTAATTAAATATGGTTGAAAATCGGTATTCTACCGCCATCTCTCATTTATTCCTAATTTCAATATGTTCGATGACTAAGAATAAACAATCAGAAAGTCGGAATAGTATTTAAGGATGACGGTTTTGATATGTTTTTAAAAATGTACAAAAAGCATCCAGAGCAGGTTCTAGATAAGTTTATCTAGTAGCGACAGGATATAATTTATAGTAGTCTGGCTTTTTCAAACAAAGAAGCGCAAGACGCATTTCAAAGAGTCAATAGACTCATAGTAACAACAGAGGTTTAACAACTTGAGCGACATGGCAAAAAATTTAATCTTATGGCTGGTTATCGCTGTCGTATTGATGTCGGTGTTCCAAAACTTTTCCGGTAGCGATTCTAATCAATCTAACATGAGCTACAGCACCTTCGTGAAGAACGTTGATAATGGCATGATAAGTAGTGCTAATTTCGACAAAGAAGGCGTGATAGTGGGAACAATGCGCAACGGTGAAAAATTTACCACAGTTGTGCCATATCTAGACATGAAATTGATGGATCAGTTATTAGAGCAAGGTGTAGACACCTCAGGCACTCAACCTGAAGAATCTTCATTACTCACCTCGATCTTTATCTCTTGGTTCCCAATGTTGTTACTAATTGGTGTTTGGATATTTTTCATGCGTCAAATGCAAGGTGGCGGTGGTAAAGGCGCCATGTCTTTTGGAAAGAGTAAAGCTCGCTTGTTAGGTGAAGACCAAATTAAAACGACTTTCTCTGATGTTGCTGGTTGTGATGAAGCTAAAGAAGACGTAACTGAGCTAGTAGACTTTTTACGTGACCCAAGCAAGTTTCAAAAGTTAGGTGGTAAAATACCTAAAGGTGTTTTGATGGTAGGCCCTCCTGGTACAGGTAAAACCTTATTAGCTAAGGCTATTGCTGGTGAAGCAAAAGTACCGTTTTTTAGTATTTCAGGTTCGGACTTTGTTGAAATGTTTGTGGGTGTAGGTGCGTCTCGTGTAAGAGACATGTTCGACCAAGCTAAAAAATCAGCACCTTGTATTATATTTATTGATGAAATTGATGCAGTTGGCCGTAAACGTGGTGCCGGTCATGGTGGTGGACACGATGAGCGTGAACAAACACTTAACCAAATGTTAGTAGAAATGGATGGTTTTGAAGGTCACGAAGGAATCATAGTGATTGCCGCGACTAACCGTCCTGATGTGTTAGACCCAGCCTTGCTTCGTCCTGGTCGTTTTGACCGTCAAGTGATGGTGGGATTACCTGATATTCGTGGTCGTGAACAAATATTAAAAGTACATATGCGTAAAGTGCCATTGGGCGACAATGTTGAAGCTTCTTTAATTGCACGTGGTACTCCCGGATTCTCTGGAGCTGATTTAGCAAACTTAGTCAATGAAGCTGCATTGTTTGCCGCACGTAATGATAAACGTGTAGTAAGTATGGATGAATTTGATAAAGCAAAAGATAAGATCATGATGGGCTCTGAGCGTAAGACCATGGTCATGTCTGAAGAAGAAAAAACCAATACTGCATACCATGAAGCGGGTCACGCTATTGTTGGTCGTTTAGTGCCAAAACATGATCCCGTTTATAAAGTATCAATTATTCCAAGAGGTCGTGCTTTGGGTGTGACTATGTATTTGCCTGAACAGGATAAATACAGTTCATCAAGAGAAGAATTAGAATCTAGAATTGCTACTTTATTCGGTGGCCGTATAGCAGAAGAGATAACATTAGGAGCGGCTGGTGTGACAACCGGTGCATCAAATGATATTGAACGTGCTACTGATATCGCGCGTAAAATGGTGACTCAATGGGGATTATCTCCAAAAATGGGCCCAATCAATTACAAAGACGATGAAAACGAAATGTTTATGGGCGCAGCACCGTCGTCCATGTCAGCTGAAACGTCACGTGATATTGATGCTGAAATAAGGTTATTAATCGACAGAAACTATGAGTTAGCAGAAACACTGTTAAAAGATAATATGGACATCCTTGAGGCCATGAAAGATGCCTTGATGAAATATGAAACCATAGACGCTAAACAGATTGATGACTTAATGGATAGAGTTGAAGTGCGTTTACCAGCTGATTGGGTACGTGATGGTAAAGGTGATGATTCTGATAAACCATCTGGTGGAGCAACTACTGCTGATAAAGATGCTGTAGATGATAAACAAGAAGCTAAAAAAGATGATACGCCTAAGCCTGACGTAGGCAATCCGGAAGATGCTCCTAGCTAATTATAGTTAGAGGTTATTAAACGCTTTGTTGATTTATCAGCAAGGCGTTTTTTGTTTAAAAAGGTTAAAACTAGTCATTTTATGTATGCAGTTTAAAGATAAGTTTATCGATTTAGCTAGCCCACGGATAATGGGCATATTAAATGTCACTCCCGATTCATTTTCTGATGGTGGACATTTTAATAATATAGAAAAGGCTCTATTTCACGCTGAGTCAATGGTCGGTGAAGGTGCTGATTTTATTGATGTTGGCGGTGAGTCTACGCGTCCTGGTGCGCAGGAAGTCACTGAACAAGAAGAACTAGACCGAGTGATACCCGTTATCGAAGCAATACGCACTCGGGTAGATTGTGTGTTGTCTATAGATACAAGCAAAGCAAAGGTGATGAAAGAGGCTGTGGCGGCCGGAGCTGGGTTAATTAATGATGTCAGAGCTTTACAATCACCCGGTTCACTAGCAGCGGCATCCAAAGCAAAAGTCCCTGTATGTATCATGCACATGCAAGGTCAACCTAAGGCCATGCAAAATAACCCTAGCTATCAAGATTTAGTGAAAGAGGTGAAACACTTTTTACAAGCAAGGATTGAAGATTGTATTCAAGCGGGAATAAGTGTGGATAATATTATTATTGATCCTGGATTTGGGTTTGGAAAATCCATGGAGCATAATTATCACTTATTAGCTAAATTAGACACTTTTAAACAATTAGGTTGTGCAATTTTGTCCGGTACCTCGCGCAAGTCTATGCTGGGAAAGTTACTGGACAGAACAGTAGAGCAAAGGCTAGCTGGTAGTATTGTTACCGCTGGCATTGCAGTGCAAGGAGGCGCTAATATCTTGCGGGTGCACGACGTCAAAGAAACATTAGATGCGATTAAAATAACAAGCTTAATCAATACTTACAGGAGTAATAAATGAGCGACAGAAAGTATTTTGGTACAGACGGGATTCGAGGAAAAGTAGGCGAAAGCAAAATTAATCCTGAGTTTGTCATGAAGTTAGGTTGGGCAGCAGGAAAAGTACTCGCCGGCACGGGCACAAACAAAGTATTGATTGGTAAAGACACGCGAATTTCAGGTTACATGCTTGAGTCAGCGTTGGAGGCAGGTCTTTCAGCTGCAGGTATCAATATTGGATTATTAGGTCCCATGCCCACGCCAGCTATTGCTTATTTAACCAAAACTTTCCGTTCAGAAGCGGGCATAGTCATTAGTGCCTCGCATAACCCTTATTACGATAACGGTATTAAGTTTTTCTCTGCTGATGGTATGAAGTTAGACGACGAAATTGAAATTGCTATCGAGCAACAAATGGATCGTCCCATGGAGTGTGTTGCATCAGATCGGTTGGGTAAAGCGGCCAGAATAGATGATGCAGCAGGGCGTTACATTGAATTTTGTAAAGCTAACTTTCCATCAGATTTGTCGCTGAAGGGCTTAAAAATTGTGGTGGATTGTGCCCACGGTGCAACGTATCACATTGCGCCCAATGTACTTAGCGAGTTAGGTGCAGAAGTGATTGAAATTGGTACTAAGCCTGACGGTTTAAACATTAACCATAAAGTGGGGGCCACTTCAATGAAAGCCGTCACAGAATGTGTATTAGAAAATAATGCAGATTTAGGTTTTGCCTTGGATGGTGATGGCGATCGCATTATGTTGGTTGATCACAAGGGCAATGTCATTGACGGTGACCAAATTGTTTATATCATCGCTCGAGACGTACTTAAGTCTGGAAATTTAAAAGGCGGTGTAGTGGGTACGGTTATGAGTAATTTAGGTCTAGAAGTTGCCCTAGCTACTCTAGGTGTACCGTTTGCTCGCAGTAACGTAGGTGACCGTTATGTTATGGAGTTACTGAAACAAAAAGGTTGGTCTATTGGTGGTGAAGGTTCAGGTCATGTATTGAATCTTGCCGCGGCATCGACAGGCGACGGAATTGTGGCCGGCTTACAAGTATTAGCTGCGATGTTGCACGCAGAAATGACTTTAAATGAATTAAGTCAGGGGATGGTCAAATATCCGCAAACATTGATTAATGTTAGGTTTACTGATGGCAAACAACCGCTGGACGATAAATTAGTCAAACGAGCCGTTATTGATGCTGAAAAAGCATTGGAAAATAAAGGACGAGTGTTGTTGCGTAAAAGTGGTACAGAACCTCTTATTCGCGTAATGGTTGAAGCAAATGATGCGCAAGATTCAAGTACTTGGGCGGAATATATCGCAGATGCTGTTCGTAAAGTGAACGAATAACCTATTCAGGGGGCAATATTCACCTGAGCCCCTTGTATATTTGGGTTGGGTTGGTTAATATCTCGCGCGCTTTTTAATGCGTTGAAAGGAACATAATTGTGACATCAAGTACTCGTCGACCTCTAGTAGCTGGAAATTGGAAAATGAACGGCGATAAGTCGTTGGTTGAAAAAATTGAGTCGCAGTTAAATCAAGCGAAACTTTCAAATATGGATTGGGTTATTTGTCCACCTGCTCCATATTTAGGTTTATTTAGCAGTTCGACTAAATTGGGCGTACAAAACGTCAGTCAATTTGATTCGGGTGCGCATACTGGTGAAGTTTCTGTATCCATGCTTAAAGAGTTTGGTTGTGGTTATGCCATTATTGGTCATTCAGAGCGTCGTGAAGATAATTTTGAATCTGATGAAATAGTTGCGCAAAAAGTAGCGAAGGTATTGGAAGCTAAGCTGACACCGATTTTATGTGTCGGTGAGCCAGAATCAGTGCGTGAAGCAGGCACTTTGTTTGACTATATCGCCGCGCAATTAAATGCAGTATTAGACCTAGTTGGTATTTCGGCATTCGCAAATTTAGTATTGGCTTACGAACCCATTTGGGCCATAGGTACTGGAAAAACAGCTAGTCCAGAACAAGCACAAGAAGTTCATGCTTTTATCCGTGAACACTTGGCTAAACAAGATTCAAACGTTGCGGTCGGTATAGTTATTTTGTACGGCGGCAGTGTTAAAGGTAGTAATGCGAAAGAATTATTTTCTCAAGCAGATGTAGATGGCGGTTTAATTGGCGGAGCCAGTTTAAATCCAGAAGATTTTTTAAGTATTTGCTTAGCAGCAAATCAATAGAGGCAGCACATGTTTTACGAAGTATTAATTATTGTTTATTTGATTGTAGCCATAATGTTGGTTGGTTTTATATTAATCCAACAAGGTAAAGGCGCAGATATGGGCGCTTCTTTTGGCGGCGGCGGGTCTAACACTGTTTTTGGTTCTGGTGGTTCAGGTAACTTCCTAACGAGAACTACCGCTATTTTAGCCACAGCATTTTTTGTCATTAGCTTAATCTTGGGTAACCAAACTGCTGACAAAGAAAAAGGTGCTGACGAATGGCAAAACCTTGATGTGCCGGTTGTTGAACAAGCTATTGAAACAGACGTACCTGCTACAACGACGACAGAGTCAGACGTACCGGCTTCTGAGCCTGCTGAAGAAAGCGACGTACCAAACTAGTCATTTAAATACAAACACGCGGATGTGGTGGAATTGGTAGACACGCAGCCTTGAGGGGGCTGTGGCTTAGGCCGTGGGAGTTCGAGTCTCCCCATCCGCACCAATATAAGGTTCTATAAGAACCAATAAAGACCCGAAAGGCCAATAAAAACAAGCCTCTCGGGTTTTTTATGTCTAAAGTTGTTTTTAATAAACGAATAACAATTTGAAGTTAAAAGCCAAAGGTAAAAGGCCATAAGTTTAAAGCTTAAGGTTAAACGTCTGAGGTTAAAAATCGATAGAGGTTAAATCGAAGCCGTCTTTATATACTTTTAAAATACTGCCTTGATCATACCAGTCGCCCAATACAATACGCTGGGCGGGTTGGTTATCAAGCGTTAAATCGTGAATAGCAGGTCTGTGAGTATGACCGTGGATAAGCCTTTGCACTTTGTGCTCTTGCATACTTTCCACCACATCATCTGGTGTCACATCCATAATTTCGGCTGTAAGTTTAGTATGATTTTTTTGACTGGTTTTGCGGCCTTTTTCTGCAATGTTTCGGCGTATTTTTAAGGGCAGGCTTAACATTAACCTTGGCCACCACCAACCACGCGCCTTTTTACGAAACTTCTGATACACCACATCTTTAGTACACAGTTCATCACCATGCATGATTAGGGTAGGTGTACCGTATAAATTTACAACGGCTTGTTCTGGTAATAATGTCATGCCAGCAAGTTTGGCAAATTTATCTCTGATTAAAAAATCACGGTTGCCATGAATAAAATAAACCGGAATACCACTGTCACTTAATCTTTTAAATACAGCTGCAATACTCAAATTAAATTGACTTAAATCATCATCACCAATCCACATCTCAAATAGATCACCTAATACATACAATGCTTCTGCTTTGGGTGCCTGGTCGGTTAGAAAGCGAAATAAACATTGAGTGATATCGTCTCTTTCAGCGCATAGGTGTAAATCAGATATAAAGTAGCTAAATGCTGTCATTCTATTCGAAATATTTGTATTTAAAGGGGAGGGGGAAGCGTTTGTTCGATCTGAACAAACGCTACTAAAAAACTAAATGTGTCGTATTACTCGACAATTTCAGCTTTTTGGATCACAACATCATCTACAGGTACATCTTGGTGATAACCCGAGTTGCCTGTTTTTACATCTTTAATCTTGTTCACTACATCCATACCGTCTGATACTTCAGCAAATACGCAGTAGCCCCAACCATCAGCGCTTTCGCTGCGGAAGTTCAAGAATGCATTATCGCCAACATTGATAAAGAATTGTGCTGTAGCTGAATGTGGTTCGTTGGTACGAGCCATAGCTACGGTACCTATTTCGTTAGCAACACCATTGTTTGCTTCGTTTTGGATAGTTGCTTTTGTTTCTTTTTGTTCCATACCTGGTTCAAATCCGCCGCCTTGGATCATGAATCCATCAATAACGCGGTGAAATATTGTATTGTCGTAAAATCCTTCTTTCACGTAATCTAAAAAGTTAGCCACAGTGATAGGTGCTTTATCAGCAAAAAGTGTCAGTGTAATTACACCGTAATTTGTATGGATTTTAACCATTGAGAATGTCCTCAGTTTGCGAAGTACTACATGGAGGGCGCATTTTAGCCTAAACATCTGCCATTTTTAAAGCTTTTAGTGGAATTGACTAATGCAGCTCGTTGTTCTCGATGGTAGAATTCGGCCTTTCAACACACTCAATCTTAAATTTTCACCTACAGGATCAAGAATAAATGTTACATATTTACAACACCTTAACTCGCCAAAAAGAGCAGTTTACACCCTTACACTCAGGGAAGGTGGGCATTTATGTGTGTGGTATTACCGTTTACGATTTGTGTCATGTGGGCCATGCCCGTACTTATTTGAGTTTTGATTTAATGGTGCGTTACATGCGTTCTCGTGGATTAGAGGTTAATTACGTACGTAATATAACTGACGTTGATGACAAAATTATTGCCAGAGCTAATGAGCGTGGATTAACACCAGACCAAGTCACCGAGCAAACCATTAAGTTAATGCACGAAGATTTCGCAGCAATAGGGTTAATAGAGCCTGATATTGAACCCAGAGTCACGACCCATATCCCAGAGATTATCGATGTGATCCAGCGCCTAGTGGATAAAGGTTATGCATATCAAGCCGAAAGCGGAGATGTGTTATTTGAAGTTAAAACCTATGCAGATTACGGCAAGTTAGGTCGTCAGGATCTAGAACAACTCAACGCGGGCGCGCGAGTTGATGTAAACAATGATAAACGTGACCCAATGGACTTTGTGTTGTGGAAATCAGTTAAGCCTGGTGAACCTTTTTGGGAATCGCCTTGGGGGAATGGCCGTCCAGGTTGGCATATCGAATGTTCAGCCATGAATCATAAACATTTAGGTGAACATTTTGATATTCACGGCGGTGGCTCTGATCTGATTTTCCCTCACCATGAAAACGAAGTGGCACAATCATGCTGTGCTTTTGATACCAAGTATGTGAATTATTGGATGCACACTGGCATGGTGCAGGTTGATCAAGAAAAAATGTCTAAGTCGCTTGGCAACTTCTTTACCTTGCGAGATGTATTAGATTTGTACGATGCTGAAACCGTACGTTTCTTTTTAATGTCGGCTCAATATAGAAGCCAATTAAGTTATTCAGATGCTTTTATAAAACAAGCGCGAGCGTCACTTGAACGTTTGTATACGTCTTTGCGTGACGTTACTCCAAATAAAAACGTAGATATGAGTCTAGGCGATTATCAAACGCGTTTTAATCAAGCTATGGATGATGACTTTAATACTCCCGAAGCCTTCGCCGTGTTGTTTGAATTAGCCAAAGAAGTGAATAAAGCTGAAGGTCAACACGCAGCTGATTTAGCTGGCGTAATGCTCAATTTGGCTGACATTTTAGGTATCTTGCAACAAGTACCTACTGAGTTCTTACAAGCGGGTGTAAAAGCCGGTGGCGATGATGACGTAGCGGAAATCGAAGGGTTAATCAAAGCCCGTAACGATGCACGAGCAGCAAAAGATTGGGCTGCAGCAGATGCGGCTCGTGATGCATTAAAAGCCATGAACATCGTTTTAGAAGATAATGCGGGTAAAACGAGTTGGAGACGAGGTTAGGTTTGTTGGCTTAACCTTAAGCCTTTTTAAAAGTATGAGCGTTGCTCATAAAATATTCACTTCGTTCACCGCAATCTCGATAACTGCGTCCTGCGTTCTTCTACCTTCCGCCTTCCTTGGCGGTCGCATGCGTTTTTGATACAGCATCCTTGCTGCACCAGTGACTCTTTTTCAACAGCAAAAAAGAGTAACCAGAAAATGCCGTGCTCCAACCAAGTTCTAATGCCTGCGCGACTTGCCTAACAAAAATCGCAATGATTTGTTCCCTACAAGCATTGCTCAAATAACATCCATGTTATTTCCTTTTTGTTAGTCAGCGTTGCTCGGCGAACTAGGATTCGCGGGTAAATAAAAAAAATGTGCTTCGCACGCAAGGCATGGCTGCGCCATTAACATAATTTTATAAATACCATCTGAACTGGAGAGTTTTGGGTGGTTAACTAACTGCCTTTTGCTTCACTGGCATAAAACGGTTATAAAAGAATAACCTAGAGGTCGCATAAAATTACGATAACAATTGAGAATGACATAATTATTATGTTTTTAAGGAGACTTAGTGCCAGAGCTAAATTATTCTGATTTATATGATGAGATCGAACAATTCACAACATTACCTCATCAAATAGATGACGTTTCTGTTGAAAAATTTAAAGCAGTTTACGGCTCTGAGAAAGCAAGTACTTCTAAAAATATAATTTATTTCTTACTCTCTGAAAAGCCCATCCCTAGAGTCCTAGGTGAAAGTCGTATTATTTATATTGGACTAACAAAAAGTAGTTTTAAAACTAGACGATATAAAGATGCTAAGTTGCATGCGACTTCTAAAGCTAACAAACTAAAATACTCCGCAATAATAGAAAATTATGGGGCTATTTCTGTCAAGGTTTGTGATTACGCTAGATATGGAAAAACGTTAGCGGAAGCAGAGGGACAGTTTCTATGGTGGTACTTTCAAAACCATTGTGAATATCCTCCAATTAATTATACAAAAACAAAAGTTAGAAATGATGTAGTAAAAACATAACAAGTAGCTACTTAATTAAAATTTAAGTAAACCATTTGTGAGGCGTTGGAAATTTGATGCAGTTAACACAACCTATGGAAGTACATCTTGTTAAGATGATGACTTGGTTTGCCGATGAGCAGGAGTTGAAAGATTGGGCTGGGCCTAATTTTCGCTATCCGTTGAGTTTGTCGTCTTTTACTGAGGATTTGAAACTTAACAAGTTAAAGTCCTTTGTGCTCTTATCTAATAAGGCGGAGTTTCTCGGTTTTGGTCAATATTACTTACGTTTAAATAAGTGCCATTTGGGGCGTCTTGTTGTTAATCCTAAATTTCGTGGTCAAGGCATTGCCTTTGAGTTGATGTCTCAATTATGTGCTCAAGGGTTACAAGAACTAGGTGTGACTGACTGTTCGTTATTTGTTTTGGGGTACAATGAGAGTGCGATTAAGTCTTATAAAAAATTTGGCTTTGAATTTACTGACTATCCAGAAGAAATCTTTTTAGAAAACTGTTTATATATGGTTAAACCTTAAAGCCTTTACATCGAGCTTATAATCTACAGTTAGTAAATCAAACCTCATAATAATTGTTACGCAAGGAGCTCCCAGTGGTTGGAGAAACGAATTTAACTAAATTACTGGCATCAATGTCACCTAAGTTAATGGTGGGGGAGTATGTGTTTTGTAGCGTACAAGGTGAATATGCAGAGTTCTGCAAATTATCCCCATTAGCTACTTTTCTTGAAGAGGAGGGCTTAACCTTGGTTCTTTCTAAAGAAGTGGCTTTGGCTAACCAATTAGCCTTTGAGTCAGTATTTAAGGGCATTACCTTAACTGTTCATTCAAGCTTAGATGCGGTGGGTTTAACCGCAGCTATTTCAACTAAGCTGGCTGAAAAGGGGATCAGTGCTAATGTCATCGCAGCCTATTATCATGATCATATTTTTGTGCAAAAAGAAAAAGCTGAATTAGCCATGCAAGCATTAGGTGACTTTGGCCATTAACAAATGTGTCAATCCAGAATGTAACTCTTGAGCCAATTGGGCGCTTTGATTACAATGTCGCACTTTTAATTTTTAAGATTTTTTATTATGAATGACACTAGTTCACGTCCTGATTTACCCGATCGCCTTTCTGGTGATTCTCGCAGTAAGCACTACGTAGAAGAAATATTTGAGCACGAAATTGGTATTAAGTTAAATGGTAAAGAACTGACCAATGTCGAAGAGTATTGTATTAGTGAAGGTTGGTTAAAAGTACCGTCTCCTAAAGCATTAGACAGACGAGGTCAGCCAATGTTGATTAAATTAAAAGGCAAAGTGGAAGCTTTTTATAAATAGCCTGAACTTGGGATAAGTAACTTATTCTCTTAGGTCATAAATTCTTATGGCCTAAATATTTTATAGAGGGGTATTTAGAGCTCTGGCTAAAGATCTTAACCTCGATAGTATTAAAAAACATTTCCTACTTTCTTAAATTCGATTCAAGTTCAATTCACATAACATCTTTGCAAATACGTAAAAATTCGGCCGAATAAGTC
>NZ_JBPOFP010000132.1:0-11543 GCF_051252315.1 Paraglaciecola sp.
AAAGGAATCTCCTGCAGCAGTTGAATCCACTTGTTTAGGTGCGGGATTAAATGGAATGTGCGCTTTTTTATGCTCGACATCAAATGTCACTACCCCATCATCACCGCACTTAATCACCAATTCTTCAAAACCAAACTGAGCGATATAATCCAACACTTGATTAGGCGTAGTATGACCATACAATTCAGTATGTTCATCAAGGCCTGGTAAAATAATATCACTTATTGCGTAAGCTTTATCTAGCCATTCAATAGCATGTTGCTTGTCTTGCCACATTTTAGGCCGATAATTAGGATCAAAGGCGATTTGACTACCGAGTTCCTTATATTCGCGCAACATGTCTAAGAAGCCAGATTTACTTTCATCGCTCAAAATACCTAAGGTTAAACCACTGAAAAACACCATTTCAGGTGTATCAATACGATTATGCTTTTGAAATTCCTTAAATAATTCTACGAATTGCGTGGCTGCGGAACCTTTACGCCAATAATAAAATGAGCGCTCACCGGCTTCATCAGTAGCTATAGAATAAATACCTAAATTGGCAGTTTCCGATGACAACAACAAATCAACTTCAATTGATTCATGCTGACAATAATCAACAAACCCTTGGCTATAGGGATCAGAACCAATTCCAGTTAAATAACCAACTTGTACCTCTGGATGTACACGTTTGGCATAGATCGCGGCATTTAAAGTATCTCCAGCATAACCATATGGAATATGGTGTTCACCGGCTTTTCGTAACTCTAACATTCCTTCGCCAATACATAATAAAGCACTCATAATGTTAAACCTTATTGGTGTGCGTTCTGGAACGTGCCTGCATCTAAAACTTGTTTACGTGGTACAAATTTACAAATGTAGTTCCAATTCCAGCTGGTATCGTATTTATGGGTTAATCCCCAAGCTATGCCAGGTGCTGGCAAGGTATTTTCTTTAAACTCTCTAAACAAACCAATTGCTTCAGGTGCCCCTTTAACATGAGCTTTAATAGAGAAGTTAATTCCGTCCGGGGCAAACTGAACCGTGTTTTTTTCTGGTCCATCGGTTGTAATTAATGAAGCGATACCGCCTTGATAATTCCACACAACTACTTCATGCCCACTATTTGAAATTGGGTTATATTCAGACTTAGTGTAAGGGCCTAAAACATTATCGGCAATAGCCACACCATGTTTAATTTCGCGACCGCCCATGTTCATTTCTTCACCCATAGTTTCACCTTTGTAATACAGATAAAACTTATCGTTAAAAAATAAAACACATGGATCATGCACTTTATGACTATCGAAGCTGCCTTTTGAAGACACATGAAAACGATTGTCTTCATCTCCCTTCCATTTCCCATCCATAGCAGGACTTAAAATGGGGGCATCACTTTTATGCCATGGTCCTTGAGGTGAATCTGCCCAAGCTATCGCAATGTGTTCGTATTGACGATTGGTATAGGGAAATTCTACGGTTTGATAAACCAAATAGTACTTATTCTCGTGAACCAATACCTCTGGTGTAAAAACCGCCCGGTCATCAAAACGCCCGGCTTCTCCACGGGTAATTGCTGGGCCTTGTTCTTTCCAAGTAATAGTATCTTCAGACGTTGCATGCCAGACTTCGGTTAGATCCCATGGAAACACTTTATCGTCAGGATTGTCTGATCCAAACCCCACCGTTTCGCCTTGGCCTTTGGTGTACCAGCAATGATAAACCCCATCGACTAAAATAACCGAGGTAGGATCGCGACGTATTACCCCTTCTTCAAAGGCAAAATCACCTTTAAGATCCATTACATCAAACTCGGACAACCAATCAGGCCCTTGTTGATCATATCCACGTTCAATAGCGCGTTTTGTGGCTAGGCTCATTTTTTGTTGAGACATACTTTACCTTTTTGGTTTTTACGCTCATACAGAGAACATAGTTCAATCTGTAAGATGCTTCATTGACAATTTATCTAATATTAACGTACGGCCCCTCAATTGTTAACAATTAAATCAATGCAACCTATCATAACCTTAATAATTACCACAAGAATGGCGTGAAAGTTAAGGGCATTTCATCTTATCTACTGTGTTATTAGGGCTTGGTTATCTTTAGATGGTTTTGCTATTCGACGGCCTTTAACTTTCTTACCTTTACGAACTTGCTGCCCAACGAATTAGCTTTTGTAAATTAATAGTAGAACTTAAAACCAGATGAATCACTTGCAATAAGCCTGATTTGTGCGCTTTTTCTAACGCCTCACCCGACAACTTATCTATGTTTTCCTTATTAAAAGCAAACAAACCGTTTAGTTCTACTTTTCCACGATTAGGGATATCAAGGTTTAAGTTAATGCTTTCAATTAAATTTAATTCATCAGCTAATTTTAATAATTGAATGGTTTGCATAGTTCCACCCATTAATTCACTAAATGTTTGTTCAATACGTTTTAAAAATTCCGTTTTATTGCCCTGTTCATCATAAAGGGGCGTGCCATGCTTTTCGTTTACTTGTTCAGAAAGCAGATCAATAGCAATGTGTGCTTTATCCAAGTTATTATTATCAGGCATAAATGCTTGAAATGGACGACGCATGATATCTAAAGGCAAATATGTCGCTTGCCAGTTGTCACCATTTAAATATAAGTTTTCACCTGATTTAAAACCCAATACTGCCGTTAACTGATATTCTTTAGTACTTGGACTTTGGGTTAAGAAAACAGCATATTCATGTACTAAGGTGCTTAACTCTCCAGCAACTAAAGTGGTAACATTCACATTATGTAATCTAGTGTTTAATTTTGCTGGATCAACCTTGATATTTCTGTGTTTAACGCTATCCAATAATTCAACAGAATTGTTTGTAGTATTTGTCATATATTTCTCATTATTATTAAGTTCTATCTTAATGTATCTTATTCCTTTTTCTTTTTTTCATCCATTAGAATATAGCTAATCTCTTAGTCAACTGTTTGAAATTAAAACAGTTAATAAACCAAACCCATAAAAAAAGCCCTTACATAACTGTAAGAGCCTTTTTAGTGGAACTGGGTACCTTAAGGAATACGTACTATCTCAATATTATCAATAATGTATTGAGCGCCTACACCCTTCAATACAAAATCAACTGTAGCATTTTCTGTGCTCCAATCAGTGTCTGCACCAAATCCCCACCAATGTGACGTTTCGTCAGCAACACCTTGGAATCGGCCTAAAGCATTTCCGTTCCAGATTGTGCTCTGTTTAGTAAACTCAAGACCAGTGTCAGCATTTTTAAATACCACATCAAAGGTATAACCTCCCCATTGATTGATATTCGGATCGGTTCCAGCATCTTTGTTAGCATCAAAGTTTACGTATTGCACATCGAAAGTGACACGATATTTCCCATCAGAAGCGATTGCACCAGTTTCAACAGGGAAGCTGATAGTGACAGCTTCGGTCGCGCCAGTTGTATCAACATAAAGTACTTTATTGCTAGCATCGTTAGTATCTTCTCTCACTTCGACTAAACCACCGCCAGAAGTTGTCGGTACAAAACTATCGTCTTCGAAAGAACCTGGGCTACCAGTCAATATGTCCACACCTTCGATATTGTCATAACGAGTAAAGTTAAAATCATCAAAGGCTGGCATACCATCGTTACCTACCCAAGCGCTCATAACAAACAGACGCAACTGGTCAGCCACATCCATAGGAGTCTCACCGTCTCCATTAGCCGTAGCTAAATAACCTGCCTCTGTATCATACTCAATCATAAGAGGACGCCAAGATGCATTAGCAGGATGCCAAGGACGAGCACCAACCCAAAAGTTATGAGTTCCACTGGTGTCTTTATTAAGCATGATATAAGGTGACGCATCTCCAGCGCCGACATAGGCGTTATAATGGAAATAATACTTACCACCTACTTCCATGTCAGGAAAAACGCTAGCAGGCGTCGCATAATAACAAGGAGCACCTAACATTTGGAAAGAAGAATTACCATTAGCTACAAGTGATGTGGTAATTTCTGCACCGGCACCACAGTTAAATGCTTCAAAACCAGCACCGTCAACTTCAAATCCGACATCCATACCACCGGCTGCTAGTAAGTTAGACTCTACACCGTTAACCGTAATAACTAGCTCTCGCTCGCCATCTGACATATTGCCTTGGTCATCTGCCACTTTCATAGTGAAAGTAAAATCTTTAAAGCTACCCGCTTCAACATCATCGAAATAAGCATTAGGGTTAAAATAAAGAGTATTACCATCGACACGACCCGCAAAAGAGTCTGTGTAAGCCATACCATCTAACATAATCTCGCTAATGATAACCGCATCACCTTCACGTTCTTCAATGTCTTTGGCCAAGTCAACCATTAACATACCGTCAGTTTCGTTGATATTTTCTTTTAAGAAATAATCAAGAACTAATGGAGCACCAGCGATATCTTTAACACCTAACACATTAATAGTCACTTCACGCTCTAAATCGAATCTATGATCGCTTACGGTATAGGTAAAGTTAAAGGTCACTTTTTGTCCGTCAGGAATATCGTTCTCAACCGATGCCACATCAACTTCTAAATTAGAACCATTAATTGTCACTGGAAGTGTGAATGGATTTTCACTACCAGCAACTAAATTACTAAGTGTTAATACTTCATTATCAGCATCACTAACATTCGCTAGCCCATCAATAATTTGTACACCCGCATCCTTAGTGTAATTACTAATAATATTATTAGCGATAACGGGGGCAAAATCTTCACCAGTGATAGTGAAGGTAGCCATACGAGGTGCTTTATTGGCGCCATCTGTAATGTTGTAATTAACAACGATAGTATGCGTTTCATCAGTATCCAATAGTGGTGCTATAGTCACCGGACTAATACCAAATTCGTTTCCTTGAAGTCCTATTCCTAAACCTTCAATTTCTTCAGCTCTATCGCCAGAAGTTTGAACGACCACATCAGTTACAGATAAAAAATTACCATCTGCATCTGTTGCTACGCCTTCTCCTGTTGAAGTACCGGCAGGAGTGCCTAATAAGCTAATAAACTTAATCGCATCCTTTTCGTGAAAGTTGACACTAATATCACCACCATGAACCGGGGCTGAGTTGTTTACTTTTGCTTCTGGGGTGAAATCATCAGATGAACCACACCCTGCTAATGCTGCAAGTATTGAACTTGCTAGTAAAACTTTTGAGCTTTTAATCATTTTCATAACTTTATACCAATATTCTGTTCAATTAATGTGCGAAGTCACCTCCGCACATATAGGTCGATTGTTTTAGAAGTTAACGCGTACACCTAATCGGTAAGTAGTACCTACCTTATATTTGGTATAAGTACGGTGAGTAGGTGCTTCTCCATCTAGTGGATTACCCTCTTCTAGCGCAACAAAGTCATAACCAGCAGCGTTATCAGCAGCAACGCGAACTACGTTTAGCGTGCGGCTCGTAAAGTAAGTACGGTAAGCTTCGTCAGTTAAGTTAATCGCTTGGAAAGTAACAGAGATATCTGGTGACACTTGGTATGAAGCAGATAAATCTAAAGTATTACGCCCTTCATTCCAAATAGAACCTTGGTTCCAACTACGACCATATTGTCCATTTGACCAATCTTTACCCACCAATGAATCGGTTGTGCCTCTAAAGCTCAAACGGACTTGATGACCGCTTTGTTCCCAGAAACCAGTGAAGTTGTAGCTATGCTCTGGTGTATCCGCTACTGGATACGAAGGCAGTAGAATGTTTGGGTTAATAGACGAGTACTCAGACTCGTATTCACTTTGTTGGAAAGTATAATTAGCTGATACCCCTAAACCACCTGTCCATTCAGGTAATCCAAACATTTCAGGTAGGAAGTCATAGGTATGCATATAACCAATTTCTAGACCTTCAATTTCAGCGTTTTTAGCATTGACTGTTTTTGTTACTGTCATGTTTGCACAATTATCAATTGCATCACCGCTGAACGTAGTTGGGTCATTTGCACTATAACCAAATTCAGTTGTGGCTCTAATAGGATGACAGCCGGCTAGATCGCCATCAGTCAAAATTAGGTCATTACCACTTTCCGGCGCGTCAGCTGAGTCTCTAACACTATAGATAGGAGACAATGTTGTTTCACGGTCTGTAAAGTTAGACATATCTTTTTTGAAGAAGGCCGCACTTAACATACCTGTATTACTAAAGTACCACTCTAAAGACAAATCAAAGTTATTTGATTCTAAAGGTTCTAATTGGGTGTTATACATATCAACACGACCAACGTTTAAATTACCACTTCCCCAGTAACTTCCTTCAGATACTTTGTATCCTGGACGTAATAAATCGATTTCTGGACGCGTCATGGTTTTTGACACAGCAAAACGACCAACAAATTCATCCGAAAACGCATAATTAAGATTTAAACTTGGCAATAAATTATCGTATGAGTGTGTTTTGAAAGCAGGAATTGCAGCTACTTCTTTATTAACCGCACTACTACCCCAAGAATAATTGGCAATGGCACCATCTGTTGCACCATTCCACTCAGGTAATGAGCCCCAGCCAAATGTACGACTGGTTGCAACATCAGCATAACGCCACATGGATTGCCATAAAATATCATACTCACCAAATGTAGGTGCGTTGGCCACATCTCCAGCTCGGAACTGATTTAGATGGGCAGCAAAGTCAACATAACGAGAGTCACTACAACCATCAAACTGACCATTGCCGTCTGGATCAAACATTGGAATTGACACCCAAGTAGATGGATCAGGACCGGCGCTCGTATCCCACCCAGTTCCATCAAGTCTTTGATATTTTCTAGCATATTGCTGACCGGTGGGGTCTATAGAACCATAGTTAATTGCTGGACATTCAGGTAAATTTGGATCAGCTAACTGAGACAAGGTATGGCGATCAGCTTCACGTTCTAAATCTGAGCCTCCTTGTTCAAAATAACTCATGCCCGAGTAACCCATGGCTTCGATTTCCGTTTCAACATAACGAACACCGATGTCACCGGTTAACTTACCATCTAAAAATTCGAAATTAGCTTTTAAATAAAGCGCTTTGGTATCAATGTCAGTTTCACGAGAGGCAGTGTTGTCGACATTACGCACTACGTCGCCGTCGCCCAATACCATTTCTTTAGCAAGTTTAACGTCAATTGGCGTCCAACCTACAGTTGCGCCTTCACGACCATAACCTAGTGTTCCCATAAAATCGTCATATGGAATAGGGTCGCCGGCGATGATATCACCACGAATTTCCGACAATGAACCACCCAATTCTACGACTGTTTCTCCGGTCACTGGGTCAGTAATAACTTCTGATGCCTGAAGGGACTGGAAGCTATAAGACTGATCATCCACCATTTTATTACGAGTAGATGTTTTACCACCAAACTCAATCGAGGTAATGCCAAAGGCATCAACATCCCAATCAAAATCAATTTGCGCATTGGTAATGGTATCTTCAACGGTACGGTCACTTTCTCGGATGTATCCTAAATGGAATGCAGCTATATCCTGAGGGTTCAAACCTGTAACAGCAATGTTATCTTCGTTACCAGCGATACGTTGACCTTCTTCTGTAGTATAGGCATATAGATTTTCACCTAAATCTGTAGGCGTATTACCGTAAACAGCACTACAGGTATCACCTGTTGTACAATCTAAACCTACAGGCTCTACATTAGCGCCAGCATCATATAATAGCCTGCCAGGTACTTGTACGTAGTTTTCCATCACAGTAAAGGCACTAGGTAAGTTTACGGATTCACTGTATGAATGTCCTATTTGAGCCTCAACACGAAACTCATCGGTAATTTCAGTTTTGAAGTTTAAGGTTGCACTAAAGTTTTCGTTATCTTGACCACCATCTGAGCGCACCATATTACCGTTACCATAACGGTGGATAGACTTTGTGAGGTCATGGGTGTCAGTATTAACCTGGATCCAATCGATAGGATCACTGAAAGGATTAGGTGGTCTTACAAAGCTGGTTGCTACCGCACCTTCCACCCAGTTAGGGTTATTTGAGGTAGCTTTAGTTTGAAATGCATCATAGGTTCTAACAAGTTCTTGTTGACTGTATGTTGCATCAAACATTATTTCAGTCACATCACCTAACAAGTACTGAATACCGAGTGAAGCTCCTTGACGATTACTTTCATTCTGATGTAACTCATAACCAGCTAGGTTAGGAACTATAGCTTTAACACCAGATATAACATTGCCATTTTGATCAACAGCTTGGCCATACTCTCTCGACTCTATAAAGTTACCCACTTTATACTGGTCTTTACGATAGGCATTTGACTCATCATAAGCAGTCAAAGCCACACCTAAGGTTTCATCTAAGAACTTTTCTGAAACAGCAAATTGCAGCTTATGATTTGATTTATCAGAGAAGTCATTGTAGCGACCTTGTAATGTCATTGAACGCACACTTTCAGATTGGTCAAGCGGACGTACTGTGACTAAGTTAACCGATGCACCTAACGAACCTTCGTCATGGTCGGCACTAGAGGTTTTTACAACTTCAAGCTTAGACAAAATATCCGCAGAGAATGAACTTAAATCAACAGCTTGAGAGAAATCAGTCGAGGTCAATGCCTGTCCGTTTAAGGTAATGCTATTTTGGTTAGCATCCGCGCCACGTACCGTAATCTGCGTGCCTTCACCATCGTTACTAACAACGGTTACACCCGTTACTCGCCCTAGAGCATCAGCGATGTTTTGATCAGTAGACTTACCAATGTCTTCAGAGTTAATCGTATCAGCAATATTTTTCGAGAAGCGTTTATCATTGATTGATTTTACCAAGCTCCCTTTAATACCTGTTATCTCGATGACTTCTACATCATCGCTTTTTTCTTGCTGAGCTAAAGCACTTACGCTTGTCGCGGATAAAACCGCTAAACATATCGAGCTAAGTTTAAAATTGTGTTTGGTCTGTGTCATTTCAGTGTCCCAAAGTCTGGTTATTGAGTGTGGTCGTATTAATAAACCCTGTTACAAAGAAACAATTTATTAACACGATTTACATCACTTTAATCCTGTATACATTATTATGTCAATGACTTTTTGTTAACAATCTTCAATTAACCATAAATAAAATAACCTTAAAAAACTTACACTTATATATACACACAAATTTATTTTACAAATAAAAACACGTGTTTATATACAACGTAAAATAAAATAAAGGGACACGCAGTACAAAAAAACGTTAAATATTGTTAACAGAGTTTGCTAATCTTAGATTCACGACATAATTAATCTTGATGTCAAAACCAACCTTAATTGTTGCTAATAAAGCAACGTAATAGCATTAGCAGGATATAAAAAAACAAATAAAACAAGCGCTTAAACTGATTTGATAAAATGAATTATAAATCATTGTCGCGGTTACATTACTAAAAACAATCTCCAAAATGTCTACAATTAACGATATACAAACGTGGGTTTCATCACACAATAAAAGCGATAATCTTTACATTTTTGTGTAATCACTTTGGTATATATTTAAAGAAGAAAGCACAAAAAAGATTAAATACAAAAAAACAAAAGCATATATAAATACATATTAAACAGGTAAGATTTAGCAAAGGTGATGAATATTATTTGAAATAATTTTTCGCAATTTTTTAAATTATTTCCCGCGAAAAACTAATTTGTAGATGAATAAAATTGATATGCATATAATCAAAACAGACACTATTGCTCTGAGAATCAATTACAAAACTTTAACTCTAATAGGAAAACACTTTGGCTAATAAGAAAAACAAGATAGTAGTTTTAGGTGGCGGAACCGCTGGCTGGGTGACCGCGTCAATACTCTCAAAAAATTTAACAAAAACCAATTATACCGTAACACTAGTAGAGTCTGATGCAATACAACCCGTCGGTGTGGGTGAAGCTAGCATTCCTCCTATTTATTCTTTGATTGAATATTTAGAATTAAATGATAGCGATCTTGTGGCAAAAGTGGACGGAAGTTTTAAATATGGTATCCACTTCGAAAACTGGTCAAAGCCAGGTGAACAATACATGCATGCTTTTGGTGAGCTGGGAACTAAAGTTAATCAGGCGCCTTTCTTAGACTTCTGGTTTAAAACCGCACATCAAACGGGCAGTAATAATATCACCCCCTTTTTCCCATCAGCAGTAGCAGCCTATAATCACAAATTTGCTCCACCGGCCCCAAGACCTAATGGAGCAAAAAGTAACGAGTTTTACCCTTTATGCAACCTATCCTTTGCCTTACATTTCGACGCAAATTTGATGGCTAAATATCTAAAAGCATTTAGCATTAAAAACGGTATTGAACATATCATTGCAACTGTGAAGGATGTGCAATTATCCGCAACAGGGGATATATCTGGTTTAATGTTGGAAAATGGCGAACAAATTGATGGAGATCTATTTATCGACTGTTCGGGTAGTGTAGGCCGTTTAATCCAACAAGAATTAGGTCAAAAAATTGAAGATTGGACAGAGTATTTGCCTTGCGATAAAGCGATTGCGGTGCAAACCGAAAATACATCCGAATCAATCCCCTCTTTTACCAAAGCGATTGCGATGCAAGCAGGTTGGCGTTGGCAAATCCCTCTTCAAAGTAGAACGGGCAACGGTTACGTATATTGTAGCAAATATATTTCTGACGAAGAGGCTAAACAAGAGCTGTTATCTTCATTAGAGGGAAAAGCCCTGACAGAACCTAAAATCATTCCATTTACCACAGGTTGTTTAAACACACCTTGGGTCAAAAACTGTATTGCAATTGGATTATCTAGTGGTTTTATGGAACCAATGGAATCAACCAGTATCCACTTAATTTATCGATACGCCTTGTTATTGCGTAATCAACTAGATGACAACAATTGGACCGATAGATCTCTTTTTAATAACACTTTTGTTTTTGAAACCCAACGTATTCGAGACTTTTTGGTCATGCATTATCATATTAACCAAAAAGAGGACTCTAAGTTTTGGCAAAACTGTAAAGAAATGGCATTACCAGAACGCTTAAAAATGAGATTAGAAGAGTATTCCAAAACAGGTTTTATCAATATCGATGACAGAGAACTATTTAGTTTTGAAAGTTGGGTACAAGTCTTGATAGGACAAAAGTACCTACCAAGCTATGAAAAATTCTCGCAACCCGAGATCCCAACGGATAACGCCATTCAAGTTTTGCAAAATATACATGCCGCCATTCAAAGTGAAGTGACTAAATTACCTGATCACCACATGTTTATTAATAACTTAAAAAAGAAATACGCTTAACTCCCAACACGTCATCAATCGCGGTTAGCTTTCGCCCCTAAACAAGGATTGTAAAGTTAACCGTGCTGTAAGAAGAGTTATAAGCTAAAAACATACCTCTTTATACAATTCAACCAACGATTCAATAGACAATGCGCAAAATGCACAGCGCATCACCTCATGTGCCTCAAAAAATCATTATAACAACGGAATTACGAACCCGTTTTTGTGCCCATGTCCTACCATTGGACGTTCTTTCTCTGTATATGTGATCTCCAAATTGTCCACTGGTCCCATATGTCGGGGT
>NZ_JBPOFP010000133.1:0-11539 GCF_051252315.1 Paraglaciecola sp.
TGAATTAGTGTTAATTAAACAAGAAAAAATTAAACAGGCATTAAAAGTTTCCTTAAAAATTACTCTCATTGGTAGCGAAAATGGCCAAGCAAAACAATATGCACTTAAATCACTTCTAGTAAACTCAGACAAATCCCTTACTTTTGGTTTCAAATACTTTCAGGTGATAGAAGGCGAGTTAAAACTACCTGCGGGGTTTGTAGTGGAAAATGTTTCTGTGTATGCAGACATTTATCAATTCAAACGTAAAAAAGGTCAGCTCACTACTGTTTTTGAATGGTTAGTGGCTGACTAAAGTTAAGTAGGACGTTTAGTAAATTGGTGTTGGTTCTAATAGCGATAGGGCGACAGAAATAAGAATACTTGACCATATTAGTCAAGTACTGGATAATTGTAGCCAATTAGATTAGGTTTTTGAGTTGAGGTTTTTGTTATGACGGTGCAAACCGCGTTACCCATAGAGTTTTCTGATGCTGCTGCTAAAAAAGTAAAAACTTTAGTAGAAGAAGAAGAAAATCCAAATTTGAAATTAAGGGTATATGTCACCGGAGGAGGCTGTTCTGGGTTTCAGTATGGTTTTACTTTTGATGAGAAAGTTAATGAAGGCGACACAACCATAGATAAAAATGAAGTTACTCTAGTAGTTGATCCAATGAGTTTGCAGTATTTAGTCGGCGGAGAAGTGGACTATACCGAAGGCCTAGAAGGCTCTCGTTTTATGGTAACTAATCCAAATGCCACTACGACTTGTGGCTGTGGATCTTCATTTACAGTGTAGTGTTAAATACATTATCCAGTGTGTAGGTTAAATTAGATTTGAGGGCTGGAAATTTCCAGCCCTTTTTGATCTAGTTCAGAATTAACTTTGGTTATCCCAATTCCATTTACTTAATGGAATTGGTATTCGTACTTTCAAAAATTTTATCTGCAGAAGCCGCTACAAACCCTTGGTATAACTCACCATTCTCCATCGGGTATCGATAAGCAAACTCATAAAAACAACTTGGAACAGATAGTGATGTATCTTTCAATTCAACTTTGATTTTATCTGCCATTGTAGAAGATTGAGCAAGCAGCACATCTGGCCCGCCTTTTATTTCCCCACCAGAATCGTTCAATGCAAATCCAGCTTGTTTTAACTTTAAGTTCATATCGCCAACAGAGTTTATTTGTTGCATATGGTTGATGCTAATAGTGAAATGATTAGCTCTGAATCCCCAAATAGACATCCAGGCCGCATATTCAGAATGTTCTGCTAGGGTTTTATATTCTTCCTCTGTTACCTGCCAGTGTGCTCCAGAATATAAGAAGTTTTTTAGTAAGGCCGTGTCTTCGTTTACACCTTCTACCATCTTATTAATGATATCTTGCACTGGTTTTGGCATGTATTGAACTAATAATTCGCTGATAAATACTTTGGGCTGTGTTGTGTCGGGATGCTCAAAATGTTTCGCTTTAAGTTTCTTTTGAGCAAAATCGTAGTGGCCTTTTTCTACGTAACCTAATGCTAAAAAGTGTGCTGCGAGTTTGTCTAAGTTTATTTTTTCAATATTAAAAGTACGCAAAGCGATATGATCATTAATTAACTCACCCTGTGAGCCAGTATCGATAAATTCTAGTTCATTTAATAAGCTGTGAATCTTTCTAGCGGACGGCGTAATGGCTAAATAGTCTTGCCATAAGTGACTGAATAATTCGTTTATTTGAGAATGCATGTCAGGCCTATTTATTAAAGAGTTAAACCGGGGCTCAAAGTAGCCGGCAAAGTAACAGTATCAAGTTCGACTGATGCAACAGGGTAAGCGCAGTAATCTGCAGCGTAATAGGCACTGGCTCTATGATTGCCACTGTCGCCAATTCCACCAAATGGAGCCGCACCACTGGCACCAGTAATGGGACGATTCCAATTAACAATACCTGCACGTATATTGCGATAGAAGTGGTCATAATCTTCTTGGTTATCGCTTAATAGTCCGGCAGATAAACCAAAACTTGTGTTGTTGGCTTGTTCTATGGCCTGATCGAAATCTGTGTATCGAATTACTTTTAATAATGGCCCGAAATGTTCTTCATCTGGTAGTTCATTGAGAATAGGCGTTACGTCTATGATCCCTGGGCTAACAAAACCGGATTCACTATCTAAATGTTGTAGTTTGAGTAAAGGTTTAGCACCCAATTCTACTAGTTGTTCTTGTGCTTGGTCCATAAGCGTCGCAGCTTGTTTAGAAATCATTGCCCCCATAAAGGGTTGTTCCTGCGCATCATATTCACCCACTTTTATTTTTGCTGTTGCATCAACTAATTGAGCTAACAAATGATCACCTTCCAAGCCTTGCTGAATAAACAGTCGGCGGGCGCAAGTGCAGCGTTGACCAGAGGTGACAAAAGCGGATTGAATGATGTCGTGAATAACAGCTTGAGTATTTTTAGCATCTTTAACGATTAGTGGGTTATTGCCGCCCATTTCTAATGCTAATATTTTGCCAGGATGTCCAGCAAACTGTTCATGCAATAACTTACCGGTTCGAGAACTTCCAGTGAAAAATAACCCATCTAGCCCAGGGTGAGAAGCGAGGGCTTTTCCTGTCTCGACTTCACCTTGGATCATATTTAAAACTCCCGCTGGCAGACCTGCTGCTTCCCATAAAAGAATCGTTTTTTCAGCGACTAATGGGGTTAAATCACTAGGCTTAAACACTATGGTATTGCCTGCAAGTAAAGCCGGTACTATGTGTCCGTTAGGTAAGTGGCCTGGGAAATTATACGGGCCAAATACAGCAACAACGCCATGGGGCTTGTGTCTTATGTAAGCTTGTCCAACTGGCATAGGGTTTTCAACTGTGCCAGTTCGCTCCTGATATGCTTTTTCAGATAAGCCTATTTTGCCGATCATAGCGGCGACTTCAGTAGCAGTTTCCCACAAAGGTTTACCCGTTTCTTGTGCGATACTTAGAGCAAGTGCTTGCTTGTTTTCAGCCAATAGCTCGGCAAACTTTTTCACGTAATTTAGGCGAGTCTCAAAACTGAGCTTGCTCCAGTTAGCAAAAGCCTTTCGCGCAGCTTTTATGGCTTGATCAACCTGCTGGCTTGATGCCGATACGGCCTGCCATACCACTTCTTTTTTGGCAGGATCGATTGATTGGATAGCATGACCATCGCCAGCGTGCCAATCACCAGCGATATAGTGGGTGTTGTTGCTCATAATTATGTCCTGAAGTGAGTGGGTACAAAGCGGATGAAATCTTCATCCGTTACCTTGAGTGCGGTTGCTGCCTGCTGATTAATATAGGCATAACTTCCATCTTGGCTTAGTTCTACCTGCGTGTTAACCCCCCTGAAATTTTCAACTTCAGTGTTAATCACGAAATAGCTTAAGTCGGATTGTGCAATATTAGTTTTAACTTTTATGGGGAGTCTTCGACTCGTTTGGGCGCTACGTATATGTTTTAAATTAGCTTCTACGGTTGGGCCTGCATCAAAAATATCGACGTAACCTCTACAGCTAAAACCTTCTTGTTCCAATAACTGCAATGCGGGTTTCGTTTTTTCATGAACCTTACCAATTACTGCTTGGGCTTGTTTGCTTAATAAACTCACATAAATAGGGTGTTTAGGCATCAGTTCTGCGATGAAACGTTTTTGGCCAATGCCGGTTAAATAGTCAGCAGTGGGGAAGTCTAAGGAGAAAAAGTGCTCTTCCAACCACTGCCAAAAAGGCGATTGGCCATCATCATTATTTATGCCGCGCATTTCAGCGATGATGGTTTCAGCAAACCTATGTTGATGTTCCTGCATAAACAAAAATCTAAATTTTGATAACAGGCGTCCATTTAACCCATTGCGAGCCTCGGGCATTAAAAACAAGGTGCAAATTTCAGAAACGCCCGTGTAATCGTTACATAGGGTTAATATGTCGACCGTGTTGTATATATTTAGTTCGCGAGATGCATGTACAACCTTGCTTAGATGATAATGATAAAAGGGGTCTTCCAAGCCTACGCTCGAAGCAATACCGCTAGTACCCACAACTTGTTTTGTATCGCCATCTTCCATGACAAACAAGTAGTTTTCTTCACCAGGCTGTGCCACTGTTTTATTAAATGATTCTACAGATTTGTCAATTTTACTTATCAGTAGTTCTTTGTTTACAGGCAAGGAGGTAAATCCAACCCCCGAAGCATGTGCAATATTGTAGAGTGACTCATAATCATTCGGGTGAATTGGGCGAATAATATTCATGTCCACATCTCGCTAGTTAATTTAGCCGTTAACGACTTTAGCTACAGCCCGTTCAAAACGGACTAAACCTTGTTTAATATCTTCGTCGGAAATAATCAATGAAGGTGTGAAGCGAACGACACTGGCGCCTGCTACCAAACACATGAGTTGTTCATTCGCCGATTCAACAAGAAAATCTCGAGCACGACCAGCAAATTTTTCGCTTAAAACAGCACCAATTAACAGCCCTTTGCCACGAATTTCGCCAAAACAATCATATTTTTGATTAATTGCTTCTAAACCTTGGCGAAATAACAGCGCTTTTTGTTTAACACCACTTAATACCTCTGGAGTATTAACAATATCCAACACTGTCTCTGCTACCGCACAGGCTAAAGGATTGCCTCCATAAGTACTGCCGTGTGTTCCCACTTTTAAATGTGAAGCAATGGCCGTTGTGGTTAGCATAGCAGCGATGGGGAATCCGCCACCTAAGGCTTTAGCTGAGGTTAATATGTCAGGTGTTACGTCTAAGCCCATATAGGCATATAGGTCTCCGGTACGGCCAACACCGGTTTGTACCTCGTCAAAAATTAGCAAGGCATTGTGTTTATCACATAATGCACGCACGCCTTTTATAAATTCAGCCGAAGGACTGACAACACCACCTTCACCTTGTAATGGCTCTATCATCACTGCGCAAGTTTTGTCAGAGATCATTGATTCTAATGAGGCTAAATCATTGTAATCTAGGTGATCAATATTACCTGGTTTAGGGCCAAAACCATCAGAATATGATGCTTGCCCGCCGACTGTTACTGTAAAGAAAGTGCGGCCATGAAAACCTTGGTTAAATGCAATAATCTGATTCTTATGTTCGCCAAATTGTTCTAAGGCATAGCGCCTAGCTAATTTAAGTGCAGCTTCGTTCGCTTCTGCGCCTGAGTTGGCAAAAAAGACTTTTTCTGCAAAAGTGGCGTCTACTAGTTTTTTGGCTAAACGTAGTGCCGGCTCATTTGTTAAAACATTGCTTAAATGCCACAAAGTTTCGCCTTGATGTTTAAGTGTTTTAACAAGTTCTGGATGGCAATGTCCAAGGGCGTTCACAGCGATCCCGCCAGCAAAATCGATATACTCAGTACCCGTTTGATCCCACAATCGACTACCCAATCCTTTTACAGGTATGACGGCTGAGGGGCTGTAATTGGGAACCATTACATCATTAAATAAGTCGCGGGTAACATTCATTCTATTGCCTTAATTTGGGGTCTAAGTTGACCTCGTTCGCTCGAAAAAGAAACAACATTATGGCAGTTAGTCGAGCATTTGTCTGTATAAAAAATGGCTGAACATTGCATTTATAAAGGCTTAGGCTTTAATGTGCATAAAAAGTGAATAAATATTTAATAAGGTGAATATATAAAATGGACTGTAAATAGTGATAGGGTAAAGAGGTAGAGCTAAGGGCAGCTAAATTACCAAGTGGTCAGTTAGCTGCATGAGTATGCTTAAATAATTTTTAATATTTAAGGTTATTCTTCATCCATGGAAAGATTAAGTGAGCGTACGTCAGTTACTTTCAATAACTCTAGCGCTCCTTTAGGCATTTTCATTGAACGCACAAAATCTCTAGCCTGATCAAGTTCGATTAACTTTTGACTTTTTAATATACGGTATTTGGCGTAGGCATTACCTTGCTTTAATACTTTAGCCATAGGTGATAAATCGGCATCAGGCAGGTCTTGATGAACTTCATCCATGGCATTACTGATAAAGACACGTTTCATAGCCATTTTCTCAATTAACTGAGCACTGATCTTAAAGGCATATTTGTCTATCAATGAAATTAAAAACTCACCTGATGGCTGAGTTTTTAAAAGCGCTTTATGTTCATCGTGTTTTCTATGGTTTTCAGATTCAATTAATGCTTCTCTTTGTACTTCTTCAAATAGTCGAAAATACATTCGAGTTACCACTATTTTTCCGGTGGTTTGTAACATACCAAGACAAAAAGCATGATTAGGCACTACACCACTGACCGAGGCAATTTGTTTACAAGAGTTAGCCGTAGCCAATGCTTCTTCCCATATCCTTAGTTTAATCTGCGGATAGGGATCGGTGATTTGAGGCAACCAGCGTTTAAAAGCCAATGCGGTAATGACAACACTTAAGTTTTCTAAACCAAAAAAGCTTAAACCTACTCGCAAACTATCAACTAGTACCACTCGCCCTTTACTATCAACTCTCTTATATTTAGGTTGATTAATGAGTTTCATTAAATCGGTGTAAAACCAAGGTAATTCGGTAGCTAGAGGTTCTATCTTGGATATGGTGGCTGCCTTCACGCTTACTGCGTCTAGTAACTCTGCCATCATTTCATCTATGCCAACTATTTTATTAAATATATTATCGACATCTTCGAGTACTGGAATCATACGAGATTCAACTTCATCATTGAGCTGCTCTATAATTGAATGCAAATAGCTCAGTTCAACTTTGTTGTTTAAATCTTTTTCGCGAATGGCTTGTTTTTCAACTTGGAGCAGTTGTCTTGCCGTTTTGCTTTGTTCTTCTTCTACAATGCTAACTTTTGCTTTGCCTTCGTTAAGCATGTTCTGTCTAGCCAGTTTTGCATCTAAAAACAAATCATTAAAGCGAGTTTTAAGGCGGTCGTCCATTATTCGTTGAGGCTCATTCAGTTGGGTTGCAGTGATTATTCAGGCTAAGTATACCAAGTTACTGAATTGTATTTCAGTCATATTTTGATTATTCAGTGTGCAGATTTTAAAAAGTTTTCCAATATTTCATGTCCAAACTCAGTTAGCAGTGACTCTGGATGGAACTGAACACCATAAACTGCCAAGGTTTTATGTTCGATTGCCATGACTTCAGATTGGTTATTTAATTCTGAACCAGAGGACTGATTACACCAAGCTGTAATCTTAAAACATTCAGGAATCGATTGAATATCAAGTAATAAAGAATGATATCTGGTTGCGTGAAAAGATGAGTTTATTTGTTTAAATAGCTGTCCGGTTTGATGATAAACAACAGAGGTTTTACCGTGTCTAATTTCTTTAGCATTGACTAGTGTGGCACCAAACACTTGGCCAATTGCTTGATGACCTAAACACACACCTAAAATAGGTATTTTTCCAGAAAATTTTTGGATCGCTTTAAGGGTGATACCAGCTTGTTTAGGTGTACAAGGACCAGGTGAAAAAACTAAATATTCTGGGGCCAAGTTCTCTATGTCAGTACAATTGATCTCGTCATTTCTAACGACCTTCACCTCTTGGCCCAATTCATTGAAATAATGGGCCAAGTTGTGGGTGAACGAATCGTAATTGTCGATCAGTAATAACATACTAGAACAAGCGTCTATTTAGGTTTGGGAATAAACCCAATAGATTTATAAACTTTAGCGAGTGTGTCTTCTGCTCTAGCTTGAGCTTTTTCAGCTCCATTTCGCATGATACGATCAAGCTCAGTTTGGTCATTACGCAGTTCTGCGAACTTAGCTTGAATAGGTTCAAGTAAAGCTACAACAGCGTCTGCTACATCACCTTTTAGATGACCATACATTTTGTCTTCGTATTGTGGCACTAAATCAGCAATGGATTGACCTGTAGCACACGACAATAAGCTTAATAGGTTTGATACACCCGGCTTTTCAGCGGTATCAAAGTAAATACGTGCTTGTTCGTCAGAATCGGTAACCGCTCGTTTAATTTTTTTGGCTATCTTTTTTGGATCTTCTAATAAACCAACAAAATTATTGGGATTATCATCTGATTTCGACATTTTTTTAGTTGGGTCTTGCAGGCTCATGACTCGAGCTCCCACCTCAGGAATATACGGGTCGGGTATGGTGAAAGTCGGTTGATACAAGTTGTTAAAGCGAGTAGCGATGTCCCGTGTTAATTCTAGGTGTTGCTTTTGGTCGTCGCCAACCGGCACTTGGTTAGCTTGATATAGCAAAATATCAGCAGCCATTAGTGCAGGGTAGGTATATAAACCAGAATTAATGTTAGAGACGTTTTTAGCTGACTTGTCTTTAAATTGAGTCATTCGATTCAACTCACCCATTTGGGTGTAACAATTCATTATCCAGCCTAGTTGTGCATGTTGAGGCACATGAGATTGCACAAACACAGTACTTTTGTCAGGATCGATGCCACAAGCTATATATAAAGCTAGGCCATCTAAACAGGCGTTGTATAACTCTTTTGGATCTTGGCGGACTGTAATGGCATGCATGTCTACTAACATGTATAAACAATCGTGGGTGGACTGCATGTCAACCCATTGGCGCAGTGCGCCAATATAATTGCCAATGGTAAGTTGTCCAGATGGCTGACAGCCACTTAATACAATAGGTTTGCTCATAAATTCTGTAATCTAATTATTTAATTTTTAGGATCCACGATTAACTTGGGCAAGCTCTGCTCGCATTTCGTCAATCACTTGTCGGTAATTGGGTTGGTTAAAAATAGCAGAGCCTGCTACAAACATATCGGCTCCTGCTTCGGCAATGGCGCGAATATTATCTACTTTCACTCCACCGTCAATCTCTAACCGGATATCAAAACCCGAATTGTCGATTAGAGTGCTTATTCTTTTTAATTTATCCAAACTTTGGGGAATAAAGCTTTGCCCACCAAATCCAGGATTGACCGACATTAGTAAAATATGATGTAACTTATGCATTACGTCATCTAAATAATGTAGCGGAGTGGCGGGATTGAATACTAGACCGGCCTTACACCCGCAATCGTTTATCAGTTGTAAACTACGATCTAGGTGTTGTGAGGCTTCTGGATGAAAACTGATATAACTTGCCCCCGCATCTGCAAACTGTTTTATCAGGTCATCTACAGGCTGAACCATTAAATGTACGTCTATATCAGCCGTTACTCCATGTTTGCGCAAAGCCTCACAAACTAAAGGCCCAACGGTTAAATTTGGTACGTAGTGGTTATCCATCACATCAAAATGTACTACATCAGCCCCGGCTTCAAGCACTGAATCAACTTCGTCACCTAACTTAGCAAAGTTAGCGGACAATATAGATGGGGCGATTAAAAAAGGTTTCATAGCAATTTAGTTTCTATAGGCTGCATAAATGCCGACACTTTACAGAAAAACACCGGTAGACAAAAGAGCAATCAGTACAAAAACTCCTATGTAACTAGGATCGACAGACACTAAGTAATAATAAGGAGGGGACTAGTTAATTATACGTATTGTATTTTGCACCAAATAGATCTACTGCATGCACCAACTTGGTGCTTTGTAATGATTGTAGTGCATTAATGCATTTAAGGTACTTTGGATGGGCTTTAAAAAATATCTATTTAAATCAATTGGTTATTTGTTATTTTGACGAAGAGCTAGATAATATATTTTTAGGCATTAGTTTTGCGTTATATCCACCAGTGAAATTATATAGCCATGTATAAACATGATTATTAAATATTATAAATAAAGTTGGAGAACACATATGAAAACATTAAAAATTGCTACTATCGCCGCTGCTGTTCTAGCTGCATCTAGTTTTAGTCAAGTTGCATCTGCAGAAGGTAGTTGGAGTGCTAACATTGGTGCTGTATCTCAGTATCACTTCCGTGGTATTCAACAAACTATCGGTGCATCTGGTAGTGCTGGTATCGATTACGAAAATGGTGGTTTTTATGCAGGAACTTGGGCTGCTGACGTTTTAGACGGAGCTGAAATCGATTTTTACGCTGGATATGGTGTTGAATTAGATAACGGCCTATCTTTAGGTTTAGGTGCTACAACGTATCAATATACTGGTGATTTCGATTCTGCATACAATGAAATTAACTTGAGCGCTGGATTTGGTTTATTTAGTCTTGGTTATAGTGTTGGTAAGTGGGATGGCGTAGTTGGAAATGAAGCCGCTACTGAAGGTGATTACTCAATCTTGACTGCAACAATCGAAAATAACGGTTTTAGTGCTACATTTGGTACTTATGGTCAAGATTCAGAAGGCGAATACGTTGAATTAGGTTACGGTACAGAAGTTGCCGGTTTTGATGTTGGCGTTGGAGTAGTATTCAGTGGTTCTGATTTAGATGATAATGAATCTCTGTTCTTCTCAATCGGAAAAGCATTTGATTTATAAGTAAAACAAAAATTTACTGAATGAAGGCGCATTTATGCGCCTTTTTTTATACCTGTTGCCAAGCTAAATCGACGAACTGCGGAACAATTACGTTAAAGTACAGTTGTTCAATTATTGTGCTTGGGTATAATATGCCCCATTATTAATTTGCAGATGACAAGTATGAATAGGAAGTCAAAGTCGTTTTTAAGCTTAACAGGTGTCGCTTTTGCTACAGTGTTGGGGTTATCTTACGCATCACCACAAGAAGGAAGTTTATTTTGTCACTGTGAGACTAATATTTCCTTTGATCATAATTTGCCCCTTAGTCATCCTGTTAATCGCTGTGCCTCAAGCCAATCTGATGCAGTAAGCTGGTCCTCTTGGATTAGTGGGAAGTCTAGTTCTTATCAATTCCATTTTATCGATTTATTAGAGTTATTGTCTCGAACTAAAGACTACACAAAAGTTCCTCAAAGTAGTTCTAATAATAAACATTCAAAATAAATCGGTTGCCTATAACCTATTCTCATGATGAATACTGATTAAGTCGGTTTATACCGTCAATGGTGTCATTTTAAGGGGGGAGTTGCCGAATACAGAGCTAGTAACTCAGCTACTTTCTTTCTGTTATTGGCTTTTTGGCTAATAAACCGACTGACTTGAAGCTTTGTGAGTTTGGCATCTTGGTATATATCACGGGTAAACTCAGTATCATGATTGCTAATTAACACTGGAATTTCTCTTTGATTGCCTGTGCGATTCGCAATTGCAGCAAGTTTTACTTGACTGTCTAAGGTAAAGCCACCTTTTGCGTAACTATTAAACATAGCTGTTTTGCTAATTGGCGCATAAGGTGGATCACAATAAATGACGCTACCTTTTCGAGCTTTGGAGAATGTCTTTTCAAAAGAGGTACAAGTAAATTCAGCACGTTGGGATTTTTCTGCAAATGCGTGTAATTCTTTTTCCGGAAAATAAGGTTGTTTATACCTTCCAAAAGGAACATTGAAGCCGCCACTATTGTTATATCGACATAAGCCATTGTAACCATGTCTATTCAAATACAAAAAGTACACAGCACGTTCGTAAATATCTTCAGTGGCGTTAAATTTATTTCTAATTTCGTAATATCGTTTTTCTTGGTTATTGATAGAGCTAAACAGTGATGCACTGTCCTTAATATAATTATCA
>NZ_JBPOFP010000134.1:0-11521 GCF_051252315.1 Paraglaciecola sp.
GGTGGGTCGTGCTGGATTCGAACCAGCGACCAATTGATTAAAAGTCAACTGCTCTACCAGCTGAGCTAACGACCCTTTTTCTCTTCGCCTCACTGCGAAGGCGGCATATAATACTCAATTGAAATTTCAGTGCAAGTCTAAAAACCGATTATTTTAATTATTTAGACTGTTTGGCGAAAAAGCAGACAATACAGAGATTTAAGAACAGAAATAATGGTGTGGTATTCACACCATTATAACAATTACAATGATTCTATGCGTTTTGCTGCGAGTTTACTCGAAGAGGTATTTGGGAACTCCGCAATAACTTGCTCCCATAATTGTTTAGCTCGAGCGACATTTGCACGTTCCATTTCGGTGATGCCTAACTTCAATAACGCATCAGCTCTTTTTGTTGAATCAGGAAACTGACTAACCAAAGATTGAAACTGTTCACCCGCTCCTGCCCAATCTTGCTTATTGAACAATAACTGCCCTAACCAATATTTTGCATTGGGAATATAGTCAGAATTAGGAAAGTTTTGCAAAAACGCTTGAAACTCAGGAATCGCTTGGTCGTACAATTTATCTTTTAGGATTAAATTGACCGCCTTGTCATAGGCTTCGTTTTCATTACCAGACATAACGCTTGGTGTTTCAACCTGAGAAAGGTTTCCAGTATTAGCAACAAGCTTAGAAGGCACTGTCGTCATCACACTTTCAATTCGTTTATCAATTTCCAAATACAACTCTCTTTGACGTTCGAGAATCTTTTCTAATTGATAATTTTGAACTTCAATTGCGCCACGCAGTTCATTCACTTCGTTTTGAATGACATCGAGTTGTTCTTGTTGTCTATGTTGTGCATCGGTACGAGTTTTCAAGCGTCTTTCTATTTCATCAAGGCGTTGATCACTACTACTTGCAGTAACGTCTGTCACAGGCGCAGGAACCGCAATAACTGCGGTTCCATATAGCCCTAGCAAACATAGCGCTAAGGTGCGTTTTATCATATTAAGTTATCTATTACTGATAAACTAATACACCGCGACGGTTTTCAGCAAACGCCGCTTCTGTGTTATAGCTATTGATTGGTTTTTCTTCACCGTAAGAAACAACTGAAATTTGTGAAGCACTTACACCTGCGTTTAATAAATAAGTTCGAACTGATTTAGCACGAGACTCACCTAAAGCGATGTTGTATTCAGGCGTACCACGGCTATCACAGTGACCTTCTACAACAACAGATTGGTCAGAATGTTTTACCAAGAAAGCCGCGTGTTGATCTAACACGTTATAATACTTAGAACTAATAGAAGCACGATCGAAATCAAAATAAACCACTTGGTTATTTTGTAAGGCTTCTAGTTGTTGCTTCATTTCTTCAACAGGAGTTAACGTTTTACTGACTGAGCCAGTTTGAACTTGTGCATCTCTCGCTTCTTGAGCTTTACGATCCGCTTCAGCTTGTGCCGCAGCATTACGTGTTGCTTCTTGTTCAGCTTCTGAAGGGCCAGACGAACAAGCCACCATAGTTACAACTGGCAACGCGATTAGTAAGCCTTTAAAAATTTTGTTCAATTGCATTCTTCTATTCCTGTTTTTTTTCGAGTTCGATTTTAAAATTAAATTTAACGTAAAAATGGTGACCAATTAGGTGCTTTCACCTGGCCATCAACTGCTGGCAAAAGCGCTTTGAATCTGCCATCAAGTGACACCAAAGACAAAACTTGTTTGCCTTGATGCAATGTACTATAAATAATCATACTGCCATTAGGAGCAATACTTGGCGACTCATCTAAGTCAGTTTTGGTTAACACTTGCATATGCCCGTTAACCAAATCTTGGCGTGAAATATGATATTTTCCACGGGTTCGATTTACCATCACCATTTGTTTACCGTCGGGGGTAATTGTCGCTCCAAGATTCATTTCACCTTCAAAAGTCAAGCGACGAACCTTGCCTGTAGCTAAATTTACTCGATATATCTGTGGTTTACCACCCCGTTCTGAACTAAATATTAACGACTTACCATCTGGAGTCCAACTTGGTTCAGTATCTATGGCACGATTTTTGGTTATTCTGCGTAATTGTTTACTCGCAATGTTCATCACATACAACTCAGGATTGCCGTCTTTCGACAATACCATGGCTAGGTTTTTACCATCAGGTGAAAACTTTGGTGCACCGTTAATACCAGGGAAACTGGTCATTTGAGTCCTAATCTGAGTATAGATGTCTTGAACAAATATTTGTGGACGTTTATTTTCGAAACTCACGTAAGCCAATTTGCTGCCATCTGGAGACCAATTAGGCGACATTAACGGCTCTTTTGAACGCAACAGCACGGTTTCATTTGCACCATCATAGTCAGACACGACCATTTGGAAAGGCAATTCTGTGGTACCACGATCTCTTACTACAACATATGCCAGTCTGGTTAAGAACGCGCCTTTCTCACCTGTTAATTTTTCGTATACTGCATCACTAATTCTATGGGCATGTTGTCTAAAATCTTTGCCTCCAATAGTCATTTTGCTCACAGCTAATATGTGATCATTGCTAGCAACTAACTTTCCTTGGTTAAGAGCTTGATAATTACCACCGGTAATTTGGCCACGTAGAACGTCAATCAATTGATAAGACACACTGTAACGATCCGCACCAGTGGACTCTACCGAGCCAACTAAAACCGCCTCAACGCCTCTAGAAGACCATGCACTATAATCCACATCTTTATCAGATCCCGGAAACTGGGGCATACTCGAAGCCGGAATAGGATTAAACTTACCGCTGCGACGTAAATCTGCTGCAATCACATCCGTAATCTCAGCTGGCATAATGCCCGCTCCTTTCCACTTAAAAGGTACAACAGCAATAGGCCTGGAAGTATCTACACCTTCAGTGATCACAATTTCTAAAACAGCAAAGCTTTTAAAGCTAACTAATAGTGCCAAAAACGGCAATAACACATGTTTAATTTTCAAGTTTATAATTCCGGAGCAAAAGTAAAATTAATATTTCTCATTTTTTCATACACATCAGGCTCTGACGAGACTGGCAAAGTATCCGCTTTTAATATCGCAGTTTTACCTGCTCTGCATACTAAAGCATCACCACCCAACTCTTTAACCTGTATCACGAGTCCATTAGAAGCCAGTCGAATATTAAACCGACAAGACTTGCCTCGCATTACATCATCCACAATCATATTGCGTTGAATCACTTGTTTTATCATGGCTTCATATTTTTGAAGCTCAGTTAACACTTGTTTGTTTCTTCTTTGTTGACGTGCCGCTTGTTCTTCTTTTAATTGATCTTGTAAGGCTTTTTCTTGAGCCGCCTTTTCTTTTGCCTCTTGCTGCTTTTTACGCTCAGCGTCTTTACGGGCTTTTTCTGCTTTTTCCCGTTTCTCTTTGGCTTTTTTAGCTAAATCGTCGGCCTTTTTCTTTTCTCTCGCTTTACGTTTGCGCTCATCTTCAAGCTTTTTAGCCTTAGCTTTTTCTTTTTTTAGCTTTTCTCTGGCGGCAATGGCCGCTTGTTCAGCTTGTTTCTTGTCTTTTAATTCTTGGGCTTTTTTCTTTTTCAATGCCGCGGCATCGGCAATCTTCTTTTTGCGTTTATCTTCAACTTCTTTTTTACGACGCTCAATGTCTTTTAAACGTTTTTGTTCTTTAAGCCGCTCTTGTCTTTTTTCATTTTCGATTTTTTGTGCTTGTTTTTTTAGCACACTTTCGTCAATGGCAACCGCTTCAATAATAGGTCCGGGCATTGATAGTTCTGGCGTAGGTTTAGGATCCCGCAAACTTCCACCGATTAACAGCACGGTAACCAGAATTACATGCAATACAATTGAAAGAACCACCCAAACCGATAACTTTGACATACAAGCTAGTTCTCGGGAGGGGCGGTCATCAAACCAACAGAAGGCACACCAGCTCTTTGCAACAACACCATCAGTTGCACGACTTCACTGTAAGCTACCGCGCCATCACCTTTTACCACAACGGGCGTATCAGGCTCTTTTTGCAAGTGAGCAGCCACCAAAGTGGCTAAATCCACCGCAGAAATAGGTTCGTCTTGGGAATCGCCTACCGTTAAATAGTAAAGCCCTTCAGCATCAACCGAGGCTACCAATGGTGGTTTTGAATCTTCATCTAAAGGTTGGGCTTCAGCCTTTGGCAAATCAACATTCACCCCTTGGGTAATCAAAGGAGCGGTCACCATAAATATAATCAACAACACTAACATGACGTCTATGTATGGCACTACATTGATTTCAGAAACAGGACGGCGGCGCTTTCTAACGTAAGTACTCATAACCTAGCCTGCTTGTTGTGCAGTGCGAGCAGTATCTGCACTGGAAGCCAAGGCTTGTCTATGCAAAATACTCGAAAACTCTTCCATGAAATTACCGTAACTATTTTCAAGTTTTTCAACTCTATGACTAAAACGGTTGTAGGCGATAACGGCAGGGATAGCGGCAAATAAGCCCATAGCTGTAGCAATCAAGGCCTCAGCAATACCTGGTGCCACCATAGCTAAAGTCGCTTGTTGTTGGCCACCTAGTGCTACAAAAGAATTCATAATGCCCCACACTGTGCCAAATAAGCCAATGTAAGGACTAATTGAGCCAGTCGTAGCCAAAAAAGGTAAACGATTTTCTAGGCTATCTATTTCTCGTGATAAAGACACACGCATGGCTCTAGATGTGCCGTCAACTATGGCGTCGGCTGGCGTAGAAGCGCTTTTGCGTAATCGCACAAACTCTTTAAAACCTGCACTAAAAATACTGGCCATGCCTTGAATCGATTGACGAGCCGCTAATTCTTGATAAAAACGGTTTAGATCCACCCCAGACCAAAACTTATCTTCAAACTTTTTCATTTCTGCATTGGCGGCTTTTAGCACTCGACTACGTTCAAGTATAAACGCCCAAGACGTGACCGATGCAGCCACTAAAATCAACATTACCAACTGTACTAATAAGCTAGCTTCTAAAATTAAATCAACGAAAGATAATTCAGATGACACTTGAAAATTCCCCTAAAATTTTTTCGGGAATAGCTTGTGGTTTCATGTTCGATAAATTGACACAAGCTACTCTAATTAACGCACTGACCAGACGTTGTTCATCTGGACTTATTATTATTTGTTTGAATACCAAGCTAGCACGCTTTAATTCTACTATTTCAGATTCAATTCTCAATAGTTGATTAAACAGCGCAGGAGCATGATTATCCATTTCCACACGTTTGACGACAAAACCTATAGAATGTTCCAAAAGAATATCTTGTTCTACGCCTAAACTTCTTAACCACTCAGTTCTCGCCCGTTCAAAGAACTTTAAATAATTGGCGTAGAAAACAATTCCACCCGCGTCGGTGTCTTCGTAATAAACTCTTATCTCATGGCTATGCTGCATCATTTTATACATCTTTCCTTGGGGCTGTTGATCTTTGCTGTATATATTTTGTTCTAATTAAAAGCTTTTTAATCGAGGCGCAGCTTTGAAGGCCTAATGGATTAAGTCGATGAGCTGCAACAAAGAGTAAAAAGCTTTTAAGACGAATCCGTAGGACAGCGTTTGCCGGCATTTTTACTGCTTCAGCACTCATTCATGTAGAACAACTACACCACAATCGTGCTTCGTTGTATAAATACCATGCAACTCGCTGCAAAAACATACAGAAAAGATCAACAGCCCCTAGCAAGCTTAATCGCCACCCTTTATATATGAATGCTTATGCTACCAAACCTCTTTTATTTATCACCTTAATTTTGCTTAAATCACGGTGATTTTTTCATTATTTTCAAGATGATAGTTAAACACTAAACCTCCCCTGAAGCTAAACATCAATAAATACCAACTGAATACATATTCACCAAACTCAGCAAACAAACCAAAAAAAACGCAAGGAAATAACAATTAAATTAATCGTTCATTAATCAACCAATTAATTAAATTAATTATTATCAATAACTTAATTCAATATAAATTGCAAAAACCTTCAAAGAAATAGCACAAACAAAACCATACATTAGTTTTTATAATGAATAAGATAAATTTAAATAGCTTGTTTATACGAGGTATCTGGCTAGAATGCAGGGGTTTTCTGAGCAATCATCTAATTTTCACTGCCAAGTGGTAGAAATTGTATTAGTTTGTTTCAAATGAAATCTCCCTTTGAATAATCCCTGGAATTATTCCATTCAACACTAGTTGTTTCGCCCATATTTTTAATATGGGCTTTTTTTTGTCTAAAAAAAGTATATTGATCTGGTAGAAAGTTAAATGATCTAATCTGGTGAGTAATCCATACCAAAATGCAAGAATGCACGTTGTGAGGCGATACGCCCTCTTGGGGTACGTTGTAAAAAACCTTGTTGGATCAAAAAGGGTTCAATCACATCTTCAATTGTGTCACGTTCTTCACCTATGGCAGCCGCTAAGTTATCTAATCCCACTGGACCGCCCATAAATTTTTCAATAATGGCTAGCAGTAATTTACGATCCATGTAGTCAAAGCCTTCTTTGTCTACATCTAACATATCTAAAGCTTGGCTGGCAACGGTTTGGTTAATGCCACCATCGGCTTTAACCTCTGCAAAGTCGCGGACCCTGCGCAATAACCTGTTAGCAATTCTGGGGGTGCCACGTGAGCGACGAGCGATTTCAACAGCTCCTTCATCATCCATAGGTAAATCAAGGTAACTAGACGAACGTTTTACTATTTTGGTGAGATCTTTCACGCTGTAAAACTCTAAACGTTGCACTATGCCAAAACGATCACGCAGTGGCGAAGTTAACGAGCCTGCCCGAGTAGTGGCACCAATTAAGGTAAAAGGCGGTAACTCTAATTTGATTGACCGAGCCGCAGGCCCTTCACCTATCATAATGTCTAGTTGGTAGTCTTCCATGGCTGGATATAAAATTTCTTCTACAACCGGACTGAGCCGATGAATTTCATCAATAAAAAGTACGTCGTTTTCTTCTAGGTTGGTTAATAGCGCGGCCAAATCGCCGGCTTTTTCTAACACTGGACCCGAGGTGGTTTTAATATTCACCCCCATTTCATTGGCCACAATATTCGCTAGTGTGGTTTTACCTAAACCCGGTGGGCCAAATATTAATAAATGGTCGAGGGCATCTTGGCGTTTACGGGCAGCCTCGATGAATATTTCCATTTGCGAACACACATGTTGTTGCCCAGTATAATCGGCCAACATTTTAGGTCGAATGGCGCGATCTATCGCCTCATCTTCTGAACTAGCGGTAGGTTGAATAAGTCGGTCAGCTTCTATCATTTACATTTAAAGACTAGTGTTTTTTTATACAGTAACAGATATTAAACACATTGTCTGTATATCAAATAATCTGCGTTTAAAGTAAACGTAACGACGAAATTGGCATTACGCCATGGCCCGTAACGCTTCACGTATTAATTGTTCACTTTTCATGTCTTCGCTAAACACTGAGTTAATCACTTTACTTGCTATCGGCGGTTTATAACCTAAAGCAACCAGCGCACTTAATGCTTCTTCTTTGGCATCGGTGCGTTGCACAAAGGTGTTTTCTACCGGTAAATCTGGGGTGAGCTGTACGGTTTCTGCGTAGCCTTGTTCTTTGGCGAGTTTGCTTAAGCGGTCACGCATCTCTATCACTAGGCGTTCTGCGGTTTTTTTACCTACACCGGGTAATTTGGTTAATGCGGTGACATCTTCCATACTCACACATTGCATGAATTGTTCGGCGTTCATACCCGACAATATAGTTAGTGCTAACTTTGGCCCCACACCGCTGGCTTTAATGAGCTCACGAAATACCGCTCGTTCTTTTTTGTTGGCAAAACCAAATAATAATTGAGCATCTTCACGAGTCACAAGGTGAATACACACGTAGGCTTCTTGGCCGACTTCGGGTAATTCATAAAAGCTGGTCATGGGGACTTGTACTTCGTACCCCACCCCACCGGCTTCGATTAACACTTCGGGTGGTTGTTTTTCTAGAACTATACCCCGTAGGCTTCCAATCATTAGATGTCCTTAAATTTGGTAAATTAGCGCAGCCTGCCGCGCACTGTTTTAGACGCTTGCCCAGACATTTTAATTAAACTTTGTTGGGTATGAGTGTGACACAAGGCCACAGCTAATGCATCGGCGGCATCGGCCTGGGGTGTGGCACCTAGTTTTAATAAATAGGTAACCATATGTTGTACTTGAGATTTATCTGCCCCGCCCTTGCCTACCACAGATTGTTTAATTTGACGGGCCGAATACTCAGCCACAGGCAAATCAAAGGTGGTGGCAGCCACAATCGCCGCGCCTCTTGCTTGACCTAATTTTAAGGCCGAGTCTGGATTCTTTGCCATAAACACTTGTTCGATAGCAAATTCGGTAGGTTGATATTGCTGAATGATTTCACTCACGCCATCAAAAATTTGTTTCAGCCTAGGGGCGAGTTCAGTGCCTTGCACTCGAATACAGCCACTTCCCACGTATTGTGAATTATTGCCGACTTTTTTAATCACCCCATATCCAGTAATACGGGAGCCGGGATCTATGCCTAATATAATGGACATTGACACCATCCTTTCGACAAACAAGTAGGATTACTTTTATTCAACATTGGGCACGAACAACTTGATGGCTTCTCGATTGGTATCAGACCAGACTTTTTCCATGGCTTGTTCTTTGTCTAACCACAGAAAAGCAGAATGTTCTGTGAGTATAACCTCATGGTGATCATCTACCTCTACTGCAAATACATATTCAGTATTAAACGGGGTATTAGGTGGATACCTGTGTTGCCACATGGCTCGAATCGGATAAGTGTTGGTTTGTTGGCAATCGCGCACTTGGTACTGATGCTTCTGAGTATCAATTCCGGTTTCTTCTAACACTTCTCTGATTGAAGTTTGAATGGGTAATTCATCTTGCTCTAAGGTACCGGTCACAGACTGCCAAAATTCTGGGTCGTCATTCCTTTGCATCACTAAGACCTGCCCAGACCGATTATAGACTACGGTCAAGGCAGATTGAGGGATTCGATAGTTAGTAGTCATTGATAAGAAAGATTAATCAGCGTCCTTTTCTGCTTCTTTTTTCTCAATTACCGTTTTCACCGACAGTTCTTTTAACTGTTCTGGATTAGCTTCACCCGGCGCATTGGTTAATGGACACGCTGCAGTGGTGGTTTTAGGGAAAGCCATCACATCACGAATAGACGTGGCACCTGTCATTAACATCACTAAACGATCTAAACCAAAAGCTAAACCAGCATGAGGCGGCGCACCAAACTTTAGGGCCTCTAACAAGAAGCCAAATTTCACTTCAGCTTCTTCATCACTTATGCCTAACAATTGGAACACTTTAGCTTGCATGTCTTGGTTATGGATACGAACCGAACCACCGCCTAACTCACAGCCATTTAGCACCATGTCATAAGCATTTGACAATGCGCCTGCAGGGTTTGCGGCTAATTCGTCTGGCGTCATGTCACGTGGTGCAGTAAACGGATGATGTAGAGCGTGGAACTGGCCATCCACTTCTTCAAACATTGGGAAGTCAACCACCCATAAAGGTCTCCACTCGCCTTCTAACAACTCTAGGTCTTCACCTAATTTCAAACGTAGTGCACCTAAAGCTTCGGTGACAACTGTATTGGTGTCGGCACCAAATAACAAAATGTCGCCGCTTTGTGCACCGCTTCGCTCAACTATACCTTTAGCCACGTCTTCATTTAAAAATTTAAGGATAGGAGACTGCAAACCTTCCATGCCTGCATCAAGATCGTTGATCTTCATCCAAGCCAAACCTTTAGCACCATAAATACCAACAAACTTGCCGTAGTCGTCTATTTGTTTACGAGACAACTTAGCACCACCTGGCACACGAATAACCGCTACACGGCCTTTTTCGTCATTGGCAGGGCCTGAGAAAACTTTGAATTCTACGTCTTTTAGTAAATCAGCCACATCAGTTAGTTCTAATGGGTTACGTAGATCAGGTTTGTCACTACCAAAACGACGCATGGCATCGGCATAGGTCATACTTGGGAAGTCACCCAAGTCAACGTTCAGCATCTTTTGGAATAAATCACGAACCAAACCTTCGGTAATCGACATCACGCCTTCGGCATCGAGGAAAGTGGTTTCAATATCAATTTGGGTAAATTCTGGTTGGCGGTCAGCACGTAAATCTTCGTCTCGGAAACATTTAACGATTTGGTAATAACGATCCATCCCCGACATCATCAACAATTGTTTAAACAACTGAGGAGACTGTGGTAATGCAAAAAATTGACCTTTGTGAGTACGACTTGGTACTAAATAATCCCTGGCACCTTCGGGCGTGGCTTTTGTCAAAATAGGCGTTTCGATATCTAAGAAACCGTCAGTTTCTAAATAACTACGTACTGCGCTGGTGACTTTTGCTCTGAATTTTAGACGATCGCTCATCAAAGGACGACGCAGATCTAAATAACGAAATTTTAAACGCTGTTCTTCAGAGTTTTCTTGATTCCAATCTAAAGGTAAAGGAGCGGCTTTATTGAGTATAGTCAGAGACTTACCTAAGATTTCAATTTCACCGGTAGACATGTCTGGGTTAATTTGGCCTGCTGGTCTGGCACGCACTAGTCCTGTTAGCTGCACACAAAATTCATTACGTAAGCTATTAGCAATATCAAATACATCCTCTAAATCAGGATCGAATACCACTTGAACGATACCTTCACGATCTCTTAGATCAAGAAATATCACGCCACCTAAATCACGGCTACGGTTTACCCAACCGCACAAAGTAACTGTTTGTCCGACATAAGAAGAATTGATGTTGCCACAATAATCTGTGCGCATGAAAAACGACCTCTACAAAAACATAAATAATGATGAAAATTAAGGCCGCGTAGTATATACCTAAACCCTTAATTCAAGCTATGCCTAGGACTTAAATTCTCTATTTAAATTGTTGATCCAAGGTTAATTCGATTTTTAATAGCGACACAAAGATTAAAAATGTGAAAAGATAAGCCAGTTCCTCTTTCCAATTATTTTGGTAAACCAGATGAAAGTTCAAGACATAAGACCCTTTTTACCCAGCAAACACTTTGAAGAATCAAAAGCCTTTTATCAGTCTTTAGGCTTTACCATGGATACGACTTCACAAGAATTAGTCATTATGCAAAATGGTAGTTGCACATTTTTTCTACACAACGGCAACGGTGAAACAGACAACAAGGGGTTGATGTTTCAATTATGTGTTGAAGATATCAAGGAATGTTTTACACAAATATCGACAATGCATCCATTGCCCAAATTTGAACCTATCAAACACGAACCCTGGGGTAAAGTATTGTACTTGTGGGGCCCAGATGGTGAGTTATGGCACATTACCCAATTAGCTCACAGATAGACTGTAAACCTGCGGTCTTATCAAAAATCAGCGCACAAATAAAATTCTAAGCACAAAAAAACGGCCTCAAATGAGGCCGTTTTTTATGGTCGATACATTACCAAAATAAAGTATCCACCTCCATGTT
>NZ_JBPOFP010000135.1:0-11461 GCF_051252315.1 Paraglaciecola sp.
GATCATAGCAGGGTACAGTCTACCAAATTTCGAATCGCTCATTATAGCTGTGATTATTGGACTATACATAAATACATTTTTACTTTGTGCAAAAACCAAAACATTTAAACTACCTACAAAATTACTGTCGTTTGATAGAAAAAATATTGTTGTAATAAAGAAGTTTAAACAATTGCCTAGGTTTCGCCTACCACATGCCTTAATTAATAACTTATCGCAGATGGCCCCACTTATATTGTTAACTTACTATTTTGGTATAAAAGAAGCTGGGTATTTTGTCCTGACTCGCACCGTATTAATGGTTCCAGTTAACCTCCTTGGAAAGGCTGTATACGATGTTTCTTACCCTAAGCTTAGCGCTGATTTCTCCCGAAAACCCATAACAAAATATTTATACTTAAGTACATTTGGCTTAATGGCTTGTTCTCTTTTGCCGATCCTTCTTTTAGTCTTCTTTGGAGAAGAGCTGTTTTCTTTTGTTTTTGGCGACGCATGGTCAACTTCGGGTATCTATGCTGGATGTATTGCTATTTGGTTTTCTTTTAACATATCAAATAGAGCTTGTATTGCAGCAGTAACATTACTTAATTTAGATAAATTTTTACTTAAAAATGGAATACTTAACATTACTCTTGCAACCTCTGGGTTCATGGCTTGTATTCATTTTGGTGCAACTGACACAACTTCATTAATGGTATTCTTCATGATGTCAGTTATTGCCCAAATCTCATTGATAAGCAAAGTACTTATTGCCTCAAAGCAACATGATAAAAAACATTGTAAGGAATTTAAGACATGAAGAGCATAGTCGTTTACGGAGCATTTGATCGTTACAATTACGGTGACAACCTTATGCCGATTCTTTTTGAGCTCTTTATTGAAAAGTACTACCCCAGTATTATAGATTCACATGAACTAGTGTTTGCTTCTTTATCAGAATCAGACTTAACCCAATTTAGCGTTAAAAAGACATCCTCAATTAGTCGAACTATTTTAGACAATAAACTAGATATTGCAGCCATAATAGTCATTGGAGGTGAAGTACTAGAAGCACGCAGTCGAATTTTATTCGCCCATATGAAGCATCCATTTGGCATAAATACCTTAATGAAAGTAATAGGGAAACTTTCGACAAAACTTGCTGATAAGCTTGCAAAAATCCCTTACCCAGTGCCTTGGGAGTTCCCTTTTATACCAGAACACAATGCGTTAACTGCTGATACCAAAATAGCCTACAACACTGTTGGAGGGGATATACGCACATTAAAACCTAGTGATATGAACGTAATATCCGAACACATGAATTCGGCTTGTTATGTAAGTGCTCGCGACTCTAGAACAGTGGACGGACTCAACCAAGTGACTAGGACCAAAGAGTACCCAGATTCTGTATGCGCTGTAAGTGATTTAATAAATCAAGAATTTCTTGAAAAAAATACACGAAACAAGGTTTTCAGCCAATTGAATGAAGATTACATTTGCTTTCAAGCAGCGCCTCATAAAGTAGGAGCAGGTGCAGAAAAAACAGCAAAGGTACTTGAGGAGATATCTACCAAATTAAATCTAAAAGTCATTTTATTGCCTATCGGATATGCTGCAGGTCATGATGATATAAATTTATTAAAAGAAATTCACAATTATAATAAAAGTTTATTCTCGTTACATTACGGGCTAAACGTTTGGGAAATAATGCGTGTAATTAAACAATCACGCTTATTCATGGGAACAAGCTTGCATGGTTGTATAACAGGACTATCATTTGGAGTGTGTAGCGTCGCAATCAACCCAAATATTCTTAAGCTCAACCACTTTATGCAACGTTGGGCGAGCCCAACAATTGATAGATCATACTCAATCGAGTCTTTACCTAAACACATTGACGAAATAATGGCAGTAGAAAAAAGTGAACTCAATGAAAATGCCAAAAAACTAAGTTCATTAGCTTTAAAAAATAATAATGAGTTAATTTTGAGTCTTAATTTACACAAAAAACATAAGAAGTAGAGGGTAACTTTTTGAACACATCTATATTAGTTGTACTTTACGCTCAAAATATATCACAAAGCGATACAATTAAAGGTTTAATATTACATGCTTTAAACTATACGAATACATCTCTAGTGATATGGAATAATGGTCCCGATTCCATCCCCTTGTCAACTGTTCAGCCACTAAAAGAGTTAGGCTTTAAAAATGTAGAACTAGTCCAGACTATCGAAAATATCGCTCTATCTAAAATATATAATCGTTTTATTAAAAATTGGCCAGCTAAACGTTACATTCTACTCGATCATGACTCTTTTTTAACTCAAGAATACTTGTCTGCAGCTTTATCAGATCGTGAAATAGAGGTAGGCGTACCACTAATTGAATCACAGCAGGAAATTAGGAGCCCACATATTGAGGGGAAATGGCACCCAGGGCCTTACACAAATAAAGATAAAGTTAGGGCGATAGGTAGCGGCTTAATTATTAGTGAAAATATTTGCCAAATAATAAAAAATAGTTTTGGTGATGTTTTTGATCAACGATTTTATTTATACGGTGTAGACACCACATTTTTCTATAGATTACGAAAAGTTAAATTAAACTCCAGAATAAAAATTATCAGTAAGTTTAACCACTCATTATCTAGACTTGAAAATGAGTCCGAAGAAACCAAATTTTTTCGCAGAAAAGAACGCAGTTACGAAATTGGACTTAAAACTCGCTATTACCTAACAGAGGTACCGCGATTATTTATCTCGCTAATCATCAGACGATGCTTAGGCCTTGATTCTTTGTCCGTCAGGTATTTATTCCATGCATTGATATCAGGCAAGCACTACAGAGATAAAGAATAATAGTGTGGTTGTTATATGCCCTTTACTCGATGAAAAATCAAAAAACTAGGCTAACTTAATCGTCCATACATACCGCCATCAACTTTGAGCGCTGGACTTAAAAATGTTCGAAAGTGTTGAGCAAGCGCAAGAACTAGCGACCAACGAGTTCTGACTATAGAACGATAAACTACCTAATATGGCAATTGGTGGCGCACCACCCAAACAACTATTGAGAGCGGCTTAAAGAAACTCTACGAATGACTGCTACTTAATATGGGGGGATTACAGTAGGAACATAAATATTAAATGTAATTTAGAAGATAGTATGAAAAATTAATTCGCGTATGCTCTTGTCCTTCCATCCAAGGCTAGCAGAAAAGTAGTCTTTAGAGGGATTATATTACGTCATATGTTTTAACTCTACTGAATAAAAGGCAGAGCCTCTTTAAACTCAGTCAACCCACCAATATATTTAGCCCCGTTTCTGGTTAAGTGGCCAATATCATAATAATAAGGTTCATTGGCTGGATTAACCACCGAACATTGCTGTTCTTTGCAAAGTATATTGGTCATATTCACATAATTAAAATTCAGTTTCAGGCTGTTATTTTTAAACACCTTATTCTGGTAGGCATAATTGATATATTGATTATCTGATATCTGTGCAAAAGCATAATCATTAACACTCCCCCCTTCTACATAGGCATCGTATAACATAGCTGGCACGCTTTTATTAAAGAGCTTGCCGCCAATGAGATATAATTCTGCATCAGGGTTTATATGCTTTATACTTGCTATCGATTCTAAAATAGAAGGAATATGTGCGTCCAGCCAATTCATAGATAACACAATTGAATCAGCCTGTTTAACAACGACATCATGCTTAATCCTATTAAATGATTTAATGCAAACGTTAAAATCAGAATCACTTATTTTATGTGGGCTATTCTCGATCATATTTAATAATTTTTTATCACTTAGATAAAAACTTCCGCACTGTGAAGGAATCATTCTCGATATTAAATCAACATAACTATCCACATCATTTGCTATTAACATATTGGTTAAGTCGCCAGCTTGAGAATCACCAATTATAAGAACCTTTTTTTTATGACTTAGAAAATTGTGTTTTCGAGCTAATATTTCATGGGCAGACCAAGTGTATTCCCCGTTATCATCCGTATCTTTATTAACTATCATTCCCTTATATATATCACCTGGAAGGTTATAAATTAAATTCGTTTTATCATATATAACCCCAGAGAATAGCAACAAGCTGATAAATAAATATATCGGCTTACATTTTATATATTTACGCACCCTAATTGCCCTGCCAGTATACTTATTACGCTCAATGTAGTGATAACTAAAAAAAGCACATACAACAGATAACAATAAAACGAGAAAAACATGGTCAAAAGAAAAATAGTGAGCCGCGACTATCAATGGCCAATGCCACAAATAAATGGAATATGACCACGAACCTAACTTTTGAGATACAGGATTATTTGTGATAACACTATCAACTCGTTGTGATTGAATAACCAAAAACGCACCTAAAACTGGCAGTAAGGCGAGATATCCCGGCCAATAGCTATTTTTTGAAAGGCCAACGTAAGAGCCAATAATTAACATTATCCCTACCCTACCGACTGCTTTTTTTGCGCGCTGTGATAGCGAAAGCGGATATAGATAAGCAACACCTCCTGCCATCATCTCCCACGCTCTAGTAGGCAGTAAATAAAAAGAGGGGTTTGGCCATATATAGGTAGTGATTACACAAAAAACAAACCCCAATACTGTCCCAAGCAAAACCAAGTTTTTCATCTTTTGGAGAGAGACAAACTGTCGTAAACATACCAGTAGCAATGGGTATATCATATAAAACTGCCACTCTACAGACAATGACCATGTATGTAACAGCCACTTTTCTTGAGAGACCGTATCAAAATAACCAGACTCTTTCCAATAAACAATATTGGATACAAAACTAAGACTGCTTAATACATGCTTACCTAAAGTTTTATAATCCAGAGGGGTAAAGAAAAACCAAGTAAAAATAAGTAAAACAAAGCAGAGAAACGCTAACGGTGGAATGATCCTTCTCGCACGGTTAGTATAAAATGTTAGCACTGAGAATATTTGTTGCTCTAATCCTTTAACTATTATGCCTGTCATTAAAAAGCCAGAAATAACAAAAAAAACATCTACACCTACAAAACCACCAGGTAACCATGATTGGTTAAAGTGAAACAATACAACTGCGATGACTGCAATTGCTCTTAATCCATTTATATCTGCTCTAAATTGCATAACACCACATAATACAAACTAATAAAGGTGCAATCACCGTAAAAGCAATCACACATACTATTTACCTACTCAAGATATAGCATAAAATCTATCATCCCTTACGATTCCCGTAGATAACCCAAGAGGCGTAATACATTAAACAGATAATGTAGTTTGCGTCTAAAAAAGCAATGATTTACTGAATTTAATGGCTACCAGCCAATTTTCTGCAATAAATGAGCAGCCCCCTCTGTTGTAAAGTGACTGCCATCAAACGCAATGGGTATATTGTCATCGGTCACCATTATACAATCATGACTATTCACACATAGTGTATCCAAAACAGAAATGTAATTAACATTCTTCACTCCTTTCAAGGCATCAGATAGCGCATCATCAATCACTTTAGCTTCGTTATACAAACGTAATTTATTGGCCTCACTAATGCCTGAACTTAACGCCAATATCCTAGGTAACTCATAGTGATACTCAACGGTTGGCCCTAATACGACCAATGTTATGGTCTGTTCAGACAATTGTTCAATCGTTTGCTTAATATTGTTCACATCTGCCAGCTTCCAAAAACCAGAGAGAATAATTTTGTCAAAATCAACGTCTTCAATCAGGTCGTTGATTGCCCAATGCATCAAATCAGTACAAACACTAGCACCATGCGATTTAAGCAAAGGCCGACAACCCGATGCGGTTACTTGGCTAATGGTTTCATTTTGTTGTTTGGCTTGATCCATAGCTTCATACCAATGAGCGGCATGGCTATCCCCAAGTAATAGAGTATTTAATTTGTGTTGTTCATTCACAATGCATTTATCTTGTGAAAACAACTTAATGTTGTTGTGGGATGACGTTAAAAAACAGCTCCCAGTTCTATAATCAACCGGCTTATAATCAATGTATTCAGCATATCCAGTCTGTGTTTGATTAAACCTATCAGAGTGCAAACTTAGAGCAAACCAAGATACACAAGAGATTAATATACCAAATGATATAGTCATAATAAGTGACTTCTTTGCTCCATTAAAAGCTGTATCCGCTAATTTTCGCTCCGCAAACCGCCAACTTAACCAAGCTAAAAATATAGATAATGTCACTAATCCTAATTTAGCCATTGTTGTCGGGCGTTCCTTAACACTTAACCAATAAAAGACCAATACGGGCCAATGCCATAAGTATAAAGAGTAAGATATTTTTCCTAGAAAGCACCCTACCCTATTGGCCAACAGAACATGAAGAATTTGACTATTGTACCCAGCAAATAACAACATCAAGGTAGCTAATGTGGGTATGACAGAATATAAATTAGGAAAAGATAAGTTTTGCTCAAATACAAAAAAACAACTCACTAATACAACCAAACCAGCTGCACCTACTAACTCAGTCCAAATCATATTCAACTGCAGACGATGTCGAGTTAAATAAAGTAAGCCGCCTACTATAAATTGCCAAAAGCGGGCAGGTGAAAAATAAAACCCTAAATTCAAATCAAAATAAAACAAAGCAAGGCTTAAAATAAAGCTGAAAAAGGCCAACACGATAAGACATATACTTATATTAATTCGAAAGAACTTTACGATAATAAGGAGAAAAAAAGGAATGATAATATAGAACTGTTCTTCTACTGAGAGAGACCAAGTATGTAGCAAAGGAGCGGATTTTAACCCTGAATCAAAATAACCAGATTCATAATAGAAATATCCATTAGAGACGTAAACTAACGCAGAAACCACGCTTTTACTATAAGACAAAAACTCTGCTGGTAGCAATAAATAGTAAGAAAATGGCAGGGTGAGCAATAACATCACATAAAATGCTGGCACTAACCTTCTTAAGCGCCTGTAATAAAAGTGAGTTAATGAAAATTTATCATCTCGTAAATCATCAACAATAAAACCAATGATGAGGTAACCAGAGACCACAAAAAAAACATCTACCCCCAAATATCCTCCTGGTATATGAAGTGGGGATATATGAAAAATTACAACAGCCATCACTGCTAGTGCGCGCAATCCCTGTATATCCCAACGGAAGTATTTCCTCTGCATGCCACTCATATATTATGAAACGATATACCCAGAGCCAATTGGTCAAAAAGGCCGCGACCTCCCTTAGGGTTAATAATATTCATAGGATTAATAACTCGATTGGCTGCAGTCACTTAATTCTGCTTTAATTCGCGTCGCAACTTAGAGAATCCTGGTAGAGAAATAATCATCAACACTCCCAATATGCCGCCAAAGAAACCACTCAATACAGTAATTATTAACCTTCGTGGTTTAAAGTGGGCTTGAGGTACTTTGATTGGGCCAACTTTTCTTAAGACGTATTCCTTTCTGATTTCAGCCAACATAAGTTTTTTCAATTGCTGCTGCATCAGCTCATAAAACACCTCTCTTAATTCAGCAACTTGGGTTTCCTCTACTTTAGCTTGCAAATATGTAAGACTAGTTCGAGTTTCTTCCACATCTATATCTTTAATCTTTTGATTAATAGCACCAATCAACAGATCTAACCACATAGCAGCTTTGTGAGGAGAATAATGCGACAAAGTAACTGTTATGACAGGTGTGTCTTTACTTTTTCGAAACACGATATTTTTCTTAAATTTATTGTACGCTGACCAATCGGAAGGTTCTTGTGAGGACTGCCCATACGTCAACCACTTTTTAGCAGAAGCATCATATATACCATCATCATATAAAAGCGTGTCATCAGTTTTCAACCATCCCTCAACAGCTAAAACATCGGGCTTTAGGTGATGTTTTTTTATAAAGCTATCGACAAAGTGCCAGTCATTTAATAACTCACTTGCTAAAGCGACCTTCTCGCTTGAGCCTGATGTAGAAATTCCAGCTAAAGATGCCAACCCACCGAGTTGCCCCCCTATTCCTAAATTACTTTGATGGCCGTCATCAACAGGCATTAGCATCACTTCAGCCCTATATTCGTTTGGAGTAACTAGTGCATAATATCCCCCGCCCCCAGCAGCCAATAGAGTACAAGCTATAACAAGCCACTTAAGCCGAATAACATCTTTGATAAAATCTACCATTTCAAAATTACGTTCCAAAAATCACCTACCAACTGCTTGTTTGTATAATTCCAGATAAGCACTAAACATACAATCCACATTAAAATTATCTATTACATGCTCCCTAGCATTTCGTCCCATCAACTGCCGCAAATCAGGCTCTTCAATCAAACGAAAAAGAGCATCAGCTAACTGTTCTGCTTGCCCTGCTTCTACTAAAATTCCTGTTTCTCCGTGTTTCACTACTTCAGGTATGCCTTCGACTGTTGTGGTGACTGTAGGTAACTCATACAAACCAGCTTCAGCAAAGACTAAACCAAAGGCTTCATATACTGAAGGCACACACAATATATCCGCTTGCTGGTATACGGCAGCCTTATCGTCTACCCAGCCTAAAAACTCAACAAAAGCACTTAAATTATTTACTTTAACGTATTCCATAGCTATAGGCATAAATTCGCCATCACCGGCTACCGTCAACTTTATGTCCCTCCTTCCAAATGAGTTAACAAGAATGTTAATTGCAGATAACAAAGACATTGGATCTTTCTGCTCATCTAGGCGAGATAAAAACAGTATATTCTTAGTATCTGCTACTTTGCTCGCTCTAGGAGCTGGTGACAGAACATTTATGTCTACACCGTTTAAAATGGCTCTAACTTTATGTTTTGGCAGATATCGAAAATACTTTAAATAATAACGATTTACCGAAGTTAAATAATGTCCAAACAAACTTGAAAACACTTCTAATGAATAATAAATAGAGCGTTTAAGAAAACCTTCTCTATTGTGAAAAGCGATACCATGTACCGTATGAATTACACTTTTCACCCCAGCCAAACGAGCAATTACTCTGCCAATAACACCGGGTTTGGTCGAGTGTGTATGCACAATGTCTAATTGTAGGTCTTTCAACACCTTGTATAGTTCAATACATAACTTTAAATCATGGACACCTATTTCACGCTTAAGGTTCTCTAATCTTATAATTTGGACTCCCGCATGAGAAAACTTTTCAGTAAAAGCTTGTGTTTCCCGACTATCAAGAGCACAAATCAGGTACTTGTCGTACTGGTTGTCATCCAATTTTGACAGTATTTGTAAAGAAATATTTTGTACACCTGATAAAATGGGGACGACTTGAATGTGTGCTACTTTGATCTTCATATTGCTGCCATAGATATTACATAAAACATTAAAAAAAGACTCCCAACCCAAATACTTTGCGTTCTGGTTAGTGAACGTTCCCATACCTCACTATTACGGGCTGAAGTTAAGGCAATACCTGTAAAAATTAGCGCCAATATCACAGCCCGCTGACGAATATCAGCAGTACCGTAGGCTATTAAATAAACAAGTAATGTGGCAAGGCCAATGCCCAAAGAATAAATACCACCATGACAAGAGAATAACGATGAAGCGACGATGGAAAAATGACTAAAACATAAAACAACGAACCAAGATAATGCAAAATAATAAACATAATGTAACAACAGTAGTACGGCACCATGACCATCTAAAAAAGGCTGAATAAAATGGCTATCATGGTAAAAATAATGAAAAGGCGTAGGCCCTAGTATAATTTTAGGCAATGAAGCAATTGATAGGCCACCTGTACCGACAGATGCATCACTCGACCAGTGAGAAGCGATATAGACTATCAGTCCCCACTTCCAAACCAATATGGTCAATAAGCCGGCTAAAGCTATAAACCAAAACGCTCTAGCCACCAGTTTATTATCGTTGGCGAACATATATGGCAAAGCAATTAAAGGTGCATATAAGAAACTAAAAGGACGAATATACGTCATGCCCCAAATACTCAACATAACAACAAGTGATTTCACCCACCTTTTTTTTAATCTTATTAATAAACCGACAGTGAAAAACATAATGATAATCAAATAATTATCTTTGAAAAGATTAGTACAGGTATAAATCACTGTATGATTAAGCAAGACTAAAATGTAAAAAACATTTGCACTGCGCCTTAACACCCAGAGACAACTTGCTGAGAGTGCAGCACATTGCCCTATCAATGCGAAGTAAACACTATCAGAAGGAGCAATAACCCACTTTAAAAATAGAGGATAGTGATAAAATAAGTAATTAGAAATATCATCAAAACTAGTATTAAAAGCCCTAAAATATAATAATGTATCCGATGGCTTAGCTGAGATTTGATATGCGGCTTCAACCCCTTGTTCTGCTGCCAATATAATCAAACAAAAACAACATGCCCAATATATAAAAAGCATGGGCAGTTTTTGGTATTTATAACCCAGCCCAACACCTAATAAAATCAATAATAGGGAAAGCACAATATCAACCTAGCATTAATGAAAGTCGAGCGCGGCCGTACTCTTCATCAAACTCATTAGGCTCGAAGATAATAGAAGACGTTACAATCCCATTTGCAATGGCTTCAAAGTCTGCAAAGTCAAACAAATTAGAAGCCGGAATAATATGCCTATTGAGCTCATTCGTGTAACCAATCACTTTACAACCAAGAGACTTAGCCTCCAGAACGGCCATAGGCATCATTTCCCCTGCATAAGAAGAACAAAAGAACATATAATCACTCGCCGCAAGAAATGCTAAAGGGTATTCTTGAAATCCAGCTATGAATAGATTATCCAGCTTCAGCTCTAAAGCCAGAGCCTTAATGTATCCAAGTTCGTCACCTGTACCTAACACCAAACCAAAATATGAATCCTTTGGTAACAACTTGAGCAACCTAAGCAAATGTTCAGCATTTTTATCTTTTGTCACCCGACCCAAAAATGTAATAACTTTCCGATCACCCGCTAGTTCTTTTAACTCTTCGACGGCAAGTGATGAATTCCCCTTAGAATAACTATCTAAAGCCAAATAATTATTCAAATAAAAACGCTTATCCTCTTTAAAATTCTGCTCTAATAGCTTGGTGGTAATCGGCGTAATTTGAATTATTTTTTCTAGTACCCCCTGACAAAACGATAATAAGCGCATTTTTTGGGGTGAATAAAAAAGGTGCTGAACATAGAATATTCTAACTTTTTTCCTAAAAAAGAGTTTCAGTAAAACACAAATTATCAATGCTCTATTGGTATGCGCAATAACACAATAGGGCTCTTTTGCCTGCTCAAAAATTTGTTTCAAAACAGAAAAACAATAACGCCAGTAGCCATTAAATATATATACATTCTCAAGGTCACTATTTCTACCACCATTAAGTGCAAAAATACAATTAGCAACGCCCAAACTGTTTAATGTATATTGGTAGGTAAGCGCTACTCGCTCCCCCCCACCAAAACAG
>NZ_JBPOFP010000136.1:0-11276 GCF_051252315.1 Paraglaciecola sp.
GACTTAGGGAATACCCAAAGTTGAGTTCCTCCATGGCTTGCCGTTTTCACTGAACTATCTCTACCGCTTGTGAGAATGTCTAAACGGTTTAGAAAATTATCTGTGGTAGATAGATAGAAAAGCAAGTCTTCAATAATCATGAAAGCTAATGGGGCAATTAGAAGGCTTATTGCTAATAGGAATTTTTTATTGATTAGAAAGAAAAATGAAATACCAGCTAATACAAAAATTATTTCAATTTTTATTAAATAGGCCCAAAATAAAAAGAACACCGCTATCAAAAGGTGTGAAAGTTGCGATTTTTGATCATCTAAATGGATATTGGATTTAAGAAAGAAATAAATTGCTGCGCATACCATAAATGAAAAAGGCACTTCCGGATAATTACTTGAGCCAAAAGCAATGTTTATCGGCGTTATGAGAACAATTATTCCAGCTAAGAATGCATAGTTTTGAGCCAATCCAATATGAATACCAATCTTATAGAGTACTAGGGGGAGTAGTAAAAAAGTAACAATAGGGAAAATCGATGATTCTAGAACTCCTGTCCCCAATATTTCAAAAATGATATATACGGGTAATATTAAGCCTAAACGAGAGTCATAGTGTGTAAAAGGTGTATACATCCCATCATGTAATATTCTAAGAGCATTAGTGGTAATTACACTATCGTCAGTACCAAGAAAACCATAATGTTGAGTTATTCTTATCGTTAATCCAATGAAAAATAAAACTAGTAAAAAAACATAATTATTACGTGAATTTAGTGGGGTATTTTGTTCCATAAACAAATTCTAGCTCTATCCTGATTAATGTGGATTACGGGAAAATAAAATTTCAACTTTTTACAATGATAAATATTCTTTATTACATTAGTTTGTAAATATTCCAGCATGTTATCTAATTTAAGCATAAAAACATACTACGAAAATAAATTATTGGCATTTAATATTGAATTGTTTAAGTGATACATCTGTCTGTTTTACCTGTCTAAAATCAATGTATATAAATTTTATATAGACGAGCCGTGAAAATTAAATAAAAATATAGCGAATTTATATATTAAGTGGCAAAAATTACGATGTGCGGAATATTAGGGACACTCAATTATAGTAATTTAGTTGACTCCAAACGTTTGCAGAGTATGCGAGATACAATGCCTTATAGAGGTCCTGACGATAACGGAATTTGGGTGTCTGACGATAGCTATTGTGGTTTAGCTCATTTACGGTTAAGTATATTAGATCCAACACCTGCCGGCCATCAGCCGCGAATAGAAGCTACTCAGCGTTTCGTTATTTCTTATAATGGAGAAGTTTTTAACTATTTGGAAATAAGAGCTGAGCTGGAATTAAAAGGGTATACATTCGAAACAGGAACCGACACTGAAGTTATTCTGCAAGCTTATGTGGAATATGGTGAGAATTGTTTACATAAGTTTAATGGCATGTTCGCCATTGCGATCTACGATACTCAAACTAAACAGCTATTTTTAGCTAGAGATCGACTCGGTATTAAACCCGTGTATTACTACCAATCGCAAAATGAATTTATTTTTGCTTCCGAAACTAAAGCTATATTACGCGGTTTAGACACTAAACCTGAGCTAAATATGCAACTCATCGATTCTTTTATGAGTTTTGGATATATTCCCGGAGAGAATACTTTACATCAAGGTATAAAACGTTTGATGCCTGGACATTATGCTCTAATAAATGGCGATGATGTCAAAATTACTGAGTACTGGGATTTAAAATTTAATAATCAAAATGACAAAGGTTTTGATTTTTACGTTGATGAAAGCAAAAAACTATTAGAAAGTGCTATTGATCTTAGGCTTCGTAGTGATGTTCCTCTTGGGATCTTTTTGAGTGGTGGTATTGATTCGAGCGCCGTGGTTGGTTTGCTAGCGGACAAAGTAAAAGAGCCACTAAAAACGTTTTCTATTGGTTATGATTTCGGCAAAAATTTTGACGAAACACCCTATGCACAAATGATTGCGGATAAGTTTCAAACGGATCATCACGAAATAAAAATAACCCCAACACAATTTAAAGAGTTCATACCAGAATATATTGCACTAATGGACGAACCTGTTACCGAAGCAGCTGCTATCTCACTATTTTTTGTTGCTAAGTTAGCCAAGGAAAAAGTAACAGTAGCTTTGTCTGGTGAAGGTTCAGACGAGATATTTGCCGGTTACGATTTATATCAATACATGAATGTATTAGAAAAGTATCGAAATGTAGTCGGTCAGAGTGGAGCGAACTTTTTTGCTGGTGTGTCCAATAAAGTATTGGGTGAAAGTCATAAAGTATCTAAGTACCTTAATATGGCTACACAACCCATTGAAAAAAGATATAAGGGTATGTCGACCTACCCAGATCACCAAAAAGAAGCGCTATATAAACCTGAGTTTAAAGGGCTTATCGAGCAACCAGAGCAAGTCAGTAGTCGTGCCTTTTCAAAGCAACTTTTTGAGAAAACCAAAGGCGAAGACCAATTAAATAAGATGTTGTATTTTGATACTAAAACTTGGTTAGTTGATGATTTGTTAATTAAAGCGGACCGAATGAGCATGGCAGCGTCTTTGGAGTTAAGAGTACCGTTTTTAGATTATCGATTGGTGGAGTTTGCTGCAACCATTCCCTCTCACCATAAAATTAAAAAAGGTGAAGGAAAATACCCTCTTAAGAAAATGATGGAGGGCATCCTTCCAAAAGAAATTATTTATCGTAAAAAAATGGGCTTTCCGACACCTTTGAAACTTATGTTTCAAAATGAGCTTCGAGACTATGCTGAATCCTTATTGTTGTCAGAAGATACAAAATTAAATCAGTTCTTTAAAAAGGAACGAATTGAACAATTAATTCAAGAGCACAATGCAGACAAATACGATCATCATAAAACGTTGTGGCAATTAGTCGTGCTTGAAGAGTGGTTGAGAAAAAATTATTAATAAGAATAAAATGGATTTAGCTTAATGAGTAATATGAAACATCAACCTCACATAGATGGGCTTAGAGCTCTCGCTGTAATTGCGGTGCTGATATTCCATATTAATCCATCCTGGTTGCCAGGTGGGTTTGTAGGGGTAGATATCTTTTTTGTAATATCAGGCTTTTTAATCACATCCATTATTGTTAGGGAATTAAAAAACAAAAAGTTTTCAATTGCCAATTTTTATAGTCGACGAATTAAGAGAATTCTGCCGGTATATTTTTCTGTTGCAATTTCGGTTCTGATTGTTGGGGGAGTGTTTTTCTTTCCTGAAGATTTAGTGGGGCTAGCTAAATCTTTGTTATCAAGTTCAATGTTCGTTTCAAACTATTACTTTTGGTTAAATAGCGGGTACTTTTCTAAAGCAGTTGAATTAACGCCTTTAATACATACTTGGTCACTGTCAGTGGAGGAACAGTTCTACATATTTTGGCCCTTATGTTTAATGGTCATATTCTCTCCACGACTTTTAGTGATTAAACATTATTCTGTCTTCGTTATTTTTAGTGTTTCTTTTGTTCTGTCGGTTTTGTTATCCAAGTCTCATCCTGATTTTGCGTACTACGCAATTTTTACAAGAACCTATGAATTAATGATTGGGGCAATATTTGCCTTGTACTATAAACGGTTTGTTAACCTGCCTGATTATATGTCATTGTTAGCTTTTATTGTTTTAATTTGCAGTGTGTTTTTAATTGATAAAAATATGCTGTTCCCTGGTTATATAGCGATTTTTCCATGTTTGGCAACGGGAGTCTTAATTGTAAAGGGGGCGGGACATGCAAGCATAAACAAATTCTTGTCGTTTAAATGGATGCAGTATATTGGTTTACTTTCTTACAGTTTGTATATGTGGCATTGGCCTATAATTTCATTCACTAAATATTACTTCTTTAATCCTTCTTTAATTGTGATGTCTTGTAGTGTGGTACTTATTATTGGAGTTTCTATTTTTTCTAGACGCTTTATTGAAGAGCCATTTTTGCGCAGTAAGATAACGTTCCTTCGTGCAACATTCCTACTGTTTATTATACCTACGTTAATTATTGGCGCCTCTTCGTTGTATATTATTGCTAATAAAGGATTGCCTTCTCGTTATAACAGTGATGAGCTTGCTTTATTTCAAAGTGCTGTTTCTAGTCCAAATCACTGTAGTGTTTCTCTGCCGACGTCAAGTGCTAAAAATGGATGTGAATTTAGGCCTAAGTCTTCAGTGAAGCTAAAACATGTGCTGATATGGGGAGATTCACATGCTAATCATTTATATGGTTTATCGGAAGAATTAAGCAACGAACTAAACTTAAATATAGAATTAATTCCTTTTGCTGGATGCCCTCCGATTAGAGGCGTATATCGAATAAATCGCTCTTATAGTGAGCATTGTTATAATCACAACAGTCAAATTTGGCAAAAAATAGTCAACAAAAATTATGATATTGTCTTTTTGGCTGCAAACTGGGCTAACTATCCCCTTGCTGACAATTTAGCTGATGACTCAAATATGGAGCAGAGTATCGAAAACTCACGCCGTACTTTCTATTCCAATTTAAAATTACAGTTTGAATTATTGGAATCAAACAATCAGAAAGTGTGGTTTTTGGATGCTCTTCCTAACTTTGAAGTTGACCCTAAACGCTGCCAATTACATCACTCATTATTTCGTTATACACAAGCGCCTGTTTGCGAAACTTCTCTAAAATTAGTAGAAGATAAGCGCCTCGAATATGACCAGTTTATTCTTGAAAATGTAAAAAACCGAGAAAATGTTAATTACTTTTCTCTGTTAGATACGTTTTGTGCTGATAATGCATGCAGTGCTTTTAAAGACAATAAACTTTATTTCAGCGACAAAAATCACTTGTCTTATGATGGAGCTAAAAGTTTAGCACCAATATTTGTTGAAACATTAGATAAGTAGAAATGTCATGAAAATAAAAAAAATACTTGTAGTTAGTTATCTTTTTCCAAATAGTAAACAACCTAATCATGGCATTTTTGTTTTAAATCGTTTAAAAGCAATGAGTCGTTATTTGGATATAACTATTATTAACCCCATCCCTAATTCACCTATACACGGGTTTATCGATAAGTTTAAGATTTTAAGTGACGTTCCTGAAGTAGAAGTTTTAGATGGGCTAACTGTTTATCATCCAAGGTTTTTATCAATACCTGGTTATCTTAAATCAGTTGAAATTAGTTCTTACCAAAAAGCTGTAGATAAAGTTGTTCGGAAATTTGAACTGACATTTGATTTAGTAGATTTGCATTGGACTTTTCCTGATCTTCCAACCGGATATTATTTACATAAAAAATATCATGTTCCTTTCAATATTACGTTACGTGGCATGGAGGCGTTTCACCTTCAAGATAATGACATCCGGCAGAAAGTCGTAGCTAAGTACCTGAAAGAGGCAAACCAAGTTATTTCTCTTAGTGATGAAATGGCTGATGCAGCAGATAAAATAGCCCAAACAGCAAACCGTACATCAGTTATTAGAAATGGTGTAGATACCAAAAAGTTTTTTTATTTAGATAAAAATGAATGCCGAGACAAGCTAGGGTTAGAGCGTTCTCAACATATTGTTTTAGGTGTAGGCGCTTTGATTAGGCGTAAAGGGTTTGATCTAGTTATCCAAGCTCTAGCTGTCCTCACAAAACAACCTAAGTTTTCCAATTTAGTTTTTTACATTCTAGGCGCAGAAGGTGCGGAAGGTGATTACCGGGCTGAGCTTAAACAATATGTCCAAGAACATGGTTTAGAGAAACATGTTGTATTTAAAGGCGCAGTGCTTAATCAAGATTTGATTACTTGGTATAATGCAGTTGATGTTTTTTGTTTGTCTAGTCGAGGTGAGGGCAGTCCCAACGTACTCACAGAAGCTTTGGCATGCGGCACTCCTGTTGTTGCTTCAAAAGTTGGCAGTGTGCCGGAGATTATGGCAAGTGAACCTGATTTAGGTATTGCTTTTGACAATGAAAATGTCAAGCAGCTGGAGTCTGCGATAGAGTCTTTGTTGCTCACGACAAACATTAGAGAAAATAATGCTCTCATTTTCAGTAAATACACATGGGATTGGTGTGCTCGTAATGTGCTCAATACGATCGATGGGCTTCCAAATGAAAAATAAGATATTAGAGATATGGGGATCAGGTTATGTAGCCAGCAATAATCCCTTTTATGAAGATTAATTTTAAAGGTTGTATACTAGAAAACTTTATTAGAAGGTTTGGTGAAGATAAAATACAAGTTCTGAGTCAGTATGCGTACATCCGTTTTATTTATCGTTACTCAAAAATAGCATTAACTTTAAGTGTTTAACATCAGTTAAAACTCGTATTGAAATAACTCAATATCTTTTTGATATACTTTTTCGACAATCTTTTTTGTATCATCATTAAAGTATTCACGGTAGCTCTTAGCTCGATTAGACTTGTTTAATTGTTCTATCGTTATTTCAATATCTAATTTTTTCTCCAGTTCTTTTAAATCCAAATCAAGTGTTTCTATCCGGCCAATATAATCGATTAAACAATTCATGTTTTTATCATAGATATACCAATATTGCGGGGCAAAAACGACGTCTTCTTTGCTCAAATCAGCTGAAGGTAACCATTGAGTGATGAATGTTTCAAAGTCGTTAAATAACTCTGACTGATAAATGGGGTTAGGGATCGGTTGTACGTATTTTGTGCCAGACTGTCGTGCAAAGTTATACGCTGACACTACTCTATCCCATGGATTTCTAACAAAAGAGTAAGTGAAGTATTTACTATATTCATTTTTTGATATTTTTTGGTAGTCAACTGCTTTTCTATGGCCAACATTCATACCGTATATGGCTCTGGCAATGCTAGTACCTGCTGCTTTGGGGATGTGAATAAATATTGATTTGGTTTCTTGAAAGCATGGCCTAAATACTTGTGATTCTCCACGTAAAACATCGATTTTTTGTTGTATTAATTGCGGCAGAGTATTTCTATATAGTTTTTTTAGTGGGTTGGCTGATTTATTCATAATATTAATTGATCGTTTTATCCAAAATTACGCCAAGTTGTTTTGCTTTTTCATAACGTGAGTATGAATTGATATCTTTCTGGCTATCTATAGTCGGGCAAACCGATAACCAAGAAAACAATGCATCGTATATCTCTGCTTCGCTGTGGGCAACATTACCGCATTTTGACTTTGTAGCAACTTGCCCAGTCGCACTATTTAACGGTGCTGCTACTAACACTGGTTTTCTAGCTCGTATATATTCAAATAATTTTCCCGGTACTTGAAGCTTAAAAACTTCGTCTTGAATTAGAAGTAACGCTGAAGCTTCCATCATATTCTTTAAAGATTCGACAAAAGGTACTGGTTCGATAAACCTAACTAAGCTTTGAATATTCAACTGCTCGACTATATTTTTGAACGCATTCCCATCACCAGCTCCCTGAAAAATCAATTCAAAATTATTTTCAGTAATTATATTGTTTTTTTGTAATTTAGCTAAAGCTGCAAATGTGGGAGCAGGATCTCTGCCATGAGGGTATAACACACCACTATAATAAAGACTGAACTTATTATTATTAAAGGGTGTTTCAGTATTTTTAGAAAGTGTTTTTATTAGTTCAAAGTTACTCTCATCAAACCCATTTTCAATACAGTGATATTTATCTGTAGATTTAATTTTATGGTATTCAATATAAGCGTTTTTTGATTCATCAGTAGCAAAAACTGCACCTGCACAGCGAGTTAATACAGCTTTATCAACTCGTAAGCTAATTTTCTTTTTGAAATTGGAGATATCGTTTTTATGAATGTAACCAAGGGGATCTTGATAATCTACAATTAGGGGGATTCCGGTGCGTTTACTTAGTTCATTTGCGATGATGTGAGCACTGAGTGTTGGATATGTTGACCATATAACATTAGGTTTCTCTTTTTTTATTATTTTTAAGCCTTGGTATATGGCAAAGGGAATCCAAGTTGACCAGCGATCAATAACTTTCATCCAGTTAAAATGTTTTCCTTTAATGGATAAATGACGATCAACATCAAGTGCTCGGCTTCGGTATATTTTCCCCGCCATGTGAGTAGGAATTATTTGAGAAGGATCTAAGCCATCATAAGCCTTACTTTTAGCTGTCAAAATAATCGGATCCCACCCAAACTCAGGTAAATATTGGGTCATTCTCAATGTTCTTTGACCTGCAACTGATTTACTCGGTGGGTAATCAAAAGCTACCATTAATATCTTTTTATTCACATTCACCTGCTATTTTTTCTAATGATAAACAAAATTGGTTTCTTTCTTTTCTGTGCGGCATAAATCTTGATACTGAGTATAGGTTAGATTTTGAGGTAACCCCCCCATCATTTGTAGAGCAAGCGAATTGAAAACCACATTCTTTTACCATATCAATGTGACGTTGGTCAAAGTCGCGAGGATAATTCCCGTTTGGAAAAGCAAAAGTCTTAATTTTTGTGGCTAATATTTCTTCTAAGTCATCACGGTTTGTCTGAATTTCTGTGAGTGCTACTTCGTTATTTTGAACTCCTAAAATACTGTGTGTAGTTGTATGCCCACCAATTTCATGCCCATCGTCATGCAAATTTCTGACTTGCTCTTCAGTCATCATGCATCTTGGGGTTCCAATTGTTCCTAGCTGCTTAACAATTGCAGAAATAATTTCGTCCCTTTCTTGATTTTGCATAAATTTAAGCTGGCTAACCAATTTTAAATAGGTATTTACTTTGTTTTCAATAGTATTTAGGTGTTTCGTCTGCCCTGCCACAGTCAATACTGGATTTTGTGTATGACGAATGCTGTCTAGTAAAATGTCATTCCAAAGGTACCCCAGGCGCGTACCGTTTGTCGCTACGAAAAATGTAGCGGGAACCTTATATTTTTTTAAAATGGGTAAAGCGTTAGTAAAATTATCTGCGTAGCCATCATCAAATGAAATACATAAGCTTAGTTTAGGTAGTTCACCAATAGCTTGTAGTTCTAATGCTTTTGATATCGTATACGTTGAAAAATGTTTACTTAGAGTTGCTATTAACCTTTCGAATTCTTCAATCGTAGGATCATCTGGCAAAAATGGATCTGGTTGATTTAATACTCTATGGAAATAAATAACCGCTAAAGGATATTCACCTAATCGCCATTTACTAATTTCTGCTAACAATTTTAACCCGAGTGACAGCATTGATATCCCTACCTAAAAACTCTAGTTATTAAGAATGTTCATATTAATCTATTCGTTATTAAAAATAAAACTAGACCTTCGTTCGAATAGGTTTAACAATATAGCGCATAATATATAGGTGAATTGATAGTATTGATATGAAAAGAGTTTTAACCGTATTTGGTACGCGCCCTGAAGCGATAAAAATGGCCCCTCTTGTACATAAGCTGGCAGAGTCCGAGCAATTGATATCTAAGGTCTGTGTTACTGCTCAGCACAGAGAAATGTTAGATCAAGTCTTAAACTTATTCGAAATCGTTCCTGAATTCGATCTTAACATTATGAAGCCCGGTCAAGATTTGTTTGATGTGACTGTGAATATTCTACTGGGTATTAAGTCGGTAATAGCCGAATTCAAACCTGATGTTATTCTTGTGCATGGTGATACGTCTACGACTTTTTCATCTGCTTTAGCTGCATTTTATTCACAAACTAAAATTGGACACGTAGAGGCTGGTTTACGAACAGGTGACCTATATTCGCCTTGGCCTGAAGAAGGTAATAGAAAATTAACGGGAGCATTAGCTAACTTTCATTTTGCACCTACTCAATTGTCGCAGCAAAATTTGCTAAATGAAGGGACTCCTGAGTCTTCAATTTTTATTACTGGAAACACCGTTATCGACGCTTTGTTATGGGTGTCGAAAAAACTGGATACCAACTCAGAATTGAATGCAAAGTTAGCTAAAAAGTTCGAATTTTTAGATGACGACAAAAAATTGATATTAGTGACAGGGCATAGACGTGAAAGCTTCGGTGACGGGTTCGAGCGAATTTGTGTGGCATTAGCAGAAATAGCGACCCAAAGGCCTGACGTACAGATACTTTATCCAATGCATTTAAATCCTAATGTGAGGGAGCCCGTAAACCGTCTGTTATCAAAACTACCTAATGTATTTTTGATTGAACCTCAAGATTATCTGCCCTTTGTTTATTTAATGAATAAATCTTATTTAATAATTACTGATTCTGGTGGTGTACAAGAGGAAGCTCCGTCTTTGGGGAAACCAGTGTTGGTGATGAGAGATACCACGGAGCGACCGGAGGCCGTTGCTGCAGGCACAGTTAAATTAGTTGGTACAGATACACAAAAAATAGTGGAACAAGCTTTACTGTTATTAAACGATATTGACGTATATAAGGAGATGTCTCAGGCTCACAATCCATACGGTGATGGACAAGCATGTCAGAGAATTGTGAAACAATTGATTGAGGGACTTAATAATGAAAATTAGTCTCATATCCATTGTAACACTGGCTTGTATTGTTGCATTAACACTATCAAGGGTGTGCAGTAGCTGGTGAATTGTGCTCAGCTTTTATTGCTTTTATTGGTGACGAAGTTTTTTTTTACTAGAGTCGCTTATGGCAATCAAATATCAGTAGATGGAGTTATGTTTAAATCGTTATCAGCTGCCAAAAATGCGATTCGTAGGGGCAGTCAAATTTATTTGTTTGAAGGGGTTTTTGACCAAGGAATATACTTACATCAAGACAACCTTGAAATTATTGGTGAAAAGGGCGTCGTATTTGATGGTGCGGTTACAGATGAAAAGGGGGCGTTAGTTTTAACGGGTGATAATATATTGGTTGAAAATATTGAATGTAGGAACATTAAAGTACCTGATTTGAACGGCGCCTGTATTCGATTTGAAGGAACAAATTTAACGGTTAGAGACTTGTATGTTCATGATAGCCAATCTGGTGTGATGACCAGCGACAAAGCGGGTGTAGTTAAAATAGTGTCATCGAGATTTGAAAGATTAGGTGGTAAAGCCAAAGGTGATGGCTACGCACATGCTTTATATATTAAAGCTGACGAGTTATTAATTCATTCATCAAAAATACTATCGACTAAAGGTGAAGGGACAGGTGTTAAGTCTCGGTCGAAAAAAGTTGTGATAACAAATAGCGTTTTAGCATCCTTAGATGGAAAAGATAGTCGACTTGTTGATATGGCAAATTACGGTGAGCTAATAATCACCAACAGTATTTTGCAACAAGGAGAAAATACCACTAATAGTCAATTGATTGCTTATGGT
>NZ_JBPOFP010000137.1:0-10990 GCF_051252315.1 Paraglaciecola sp.
TTGGTAACGTTATTCAAGCTCAGCCGGGTGCAAGTGGGTATTTGTTTCAAGTAGATCCAAGTGTAATGATTGAAAGGTTTTGTAAATTTGATTTCAGAAACTTTCCAAATGTGTGTAATTTTGTTTTTAGTAAATCATTAGCGAATGAAATAATTGAAGAAACAGGGCGTTTCTTTTGGCCAATGGCTCCCGATTATTCAGCGACTCTTTTGTTAATGTGTAAAACTCAAAAGCCATATTTTTTTGATGAGTACTGTTGTTTTGGGGGAAGGTCTTTAAAGAGTAATTATCATTCAATATTAGTAAGACAAAAGAATGGAAGGATGGATGACTTTATTAATGAATTCGATGATTCAGTTGACAAGATGCCATTTCATTCTCCTCAATTACCTTCATATTGGAATCATTTAATTGCTCCTGTAGCAATAGCCAGGCAGTTATACCCAAATGAAATGGGAGAGTTTGATATATCTAGAAGTGAATTTGTAAAAAGAATTTATTCAGAAATATATTCTACTATGGAAAGACTCCCACACTGGGAAGATGAAAGGTTAATTGATGCTTGGAGAGGATACTTTAGAAAAGCTGGTGTATCTAATTATGAGTTGGATAAAGTAGCTTCAGATGCATCAATAGCTAATCAACCGTTAGAAAAAGAACAGATTAAACCAAGCTCTATTAATATGTTGCAACTAGAGAGTTTGCAAATTCAATCATTAGTCCAGCTAATGAAACAATTTGATAAAGTGTTACCATTTTTACGACGCAGAGTTAGTCAAGAATTTTCCATTATGAAAAATAGAGCTTTTAAATTTGTAAAAGAGATGGAATAGCAAAACCAATTATTATAAATGCTACTTGTTGTTTCAAGTTTCTTTTAGGAGAGTGAAAATTAAAGCTGTAATACTAGCAGGCGGGTATGGGACTCGAATTAGTGAAGAGTCTCACCTGAAACCAAAGCCAATGATTGAAATAGGTGGTAAACCGATTATTTGGCACATAATGAAAATCTATTCGGCCTATGGAATTAACGATTTTATAATTTGTTGTGGCTACAAAAGTTATGTTTTAAAAGAGTATTTTGCTAATTATTTTTTACATAGTTCAGATGTTACATTTGATATTCAAAATAATAAGGTTGAGGTGCATCACAAACATGCTGAACCTTGGAAGGTGACTTTAGTTGATACTGGAGAAACGACGCAAACTGGCGGACGAATAAAACGTATTGCCGAATATCTAGATGATGAACCATTTTGTATGACTTATGGAGATGGTCTTGCAAATGTTGATATTCACAAATTGATTAAATTTCATAATCAAAATAATACCTTAGCAACAGTGACCACTGTTCAGCCTCCAGGCCGGTGGGGGGACGTGAAATTAAGTGGTAACAAAATAACGCAATTTAATGAAAAGCCGGAAGGGGATAGTCGCTGGATTAACGGTGGCTTTTTTGTGTTATCCCCTAAGGTGCTTGATTACGTGTCTGGAGATGAATGTGTTTGGGAAAAATACCCGATGGAGAAACTTGCATTAGAAGGTCAACTTTCAGCGTATCAACACCTAGGTTTTTGGCAGCCAATGGATACACTAAGAGAGAAGAATCTACTAGAAAAGCTTTGGTTACAAGAGAATGCACCATGGAAAATCTGGAGTTAGTGAGAGGCTTTTGCATATTATTGTTCGACACTAATTAGTGATTTTTAAACGACGCGTCTTTTTCTGATATTACAGTTGGAGAGAACGGCCATTCTATCTTAAACTTTGGGTCATCCCAACGAACGCCTGTAGCATGTTGGGCTGAATATTCTCCTTCTAGCATGCTGTACCCAATAACTGTATCTTCCTCCAATGTTAAAAAACCGTGTGCAACCCCTTTTGGGACATAAATTATATTACCGTCTAAAGCTTTTAGCTCAATACAAAAGTGCTGGAGATAGGTTTTAGATGACTTTCGCAAATCTAGAATAACGTCAAATAACTTGCCTTTAATACAGCGTACTAACTTTACTTCTTCATAAGGGCTAGACTGAAAATGCAACCCCCTTAGTGTCCCTTTATTAGTATTCCAAGATTCGCTAGATTGGATAAAACCACCACTCAAGCCTAAATCTGTAAATGTTTTCTGGCAATAATTACGGCTAAAATAACCTCGTTCGTCAGCATGTTTATGCTGAGTTAATACGCAGGCTCCACTAATATTGGTTTGTTTTACCTTCATTTTCGAGCACAAAAATAGAAGTAATTAGGGTTGATAATTTTATTTTTCACGCCAAATTTATCGAAAGATGCAAGAAATTCGGCGAGTTTATGTTCAGTCTCAATATTATTTCTAATTCCACCAAGTACACGATAAATAAATGAAGATGAAGGTGTTTCTTCTAATAAATCAAAGTTCGCTCTAACACTTTCTATAATTTGTTTGCCATTAAAGGTGTTGTCATGAGGGGACTGCCCACCCTCGGTTTTGTCTCGTTCTTCAACGTATTCTGTTTTAATATCTGATACCAACTGCTCTAACGAACTTTCGTCATATTGAGGGAGTAATTCATCTATTTCTTCATGCCAAGAGTTTGTTAAGGCAAGTAAACAACGTATCAACGCAACAACACTAGCATCCGACTGTGTCCAGTTTTCATGACAAGGTTCGTGGCCAAGAACTATTCCACCATCAGACAATAGTGTTTTGGCCATTTTTAAAATACTGTCTATATCTTCTAAATGGTGTAATACACCTGAAAATAATACTGCGTCGTATTGATTTGCTTGAAGGTCAGAGTCAAGTAATTCCTCGATTGAAGATACACGGTATTCAAGAGAACCGAATTTATCCTTGTAAGGGTTTTGGTCAAGCACTTTTTGCGCAGTATCAATCGCTTTATCAGCTATATCTATTCCTGTAACGTAATGCCCTTCTCGCGCTAATTCAAGAGAGAAGTAACCTGCACCGCACCCAACATCTAAAATCCTTTGATTTGGGCCCAAGTTTTGCGAAACTAGCCGTAAATAATTTCGATTCATTTCGCCGACGTAAAGGTCGGTAAATTTAGGGTCTCTCCAAAAACTCTTGTAAAAATATTCACAACGAACATTACGTCTTAGGTCGGCAATAAAACCTGCTTGTGAACGTTCTGTAATTCGTGAGTTGAAAGCCTCAGCTTCGGCTTCTATATCGTGATCATGATCATGCATTGTATTTAGTAAACCTCTAATTGAGGGATAGCAACAATGAATTTTGCTCCCCATTCTCGACATTCTTGCAGTTGCTCCATAACTTCCTCTTTGATATTCCAGGGCAGTATAAGAATATAGTCGGGTTTTGTTTTCATTATATGGATTGGGTCAACAATCGGAATATGATTTCCCGGCATAAGTTTGTTTTGTTTTTCTGGGTTTAAGTCAGCGATATACTCTATTGATTGCTGATTCAATTGGCAGTAATTGAGTAAGGTGTTTCCTTTTGCTGCTGCACCATAGGCGGCAATCATTTTTCCAGATTTACGTGCGTTTTTAATGAAATTGATAAGTTGAGATTTAATCGTAAGGATATTCTGATAAAAAGCCTCATAGGCTTTTCCATCAATCAAACCTGCTTCAACTTCCCTCTGTTTAAGCTTATTCACGTTTAGCGAAAGTTTAACGTTATCCTTTATTCTATTGATAAATAATCTAAGAGAGCCGCCATGAGTCGGCAGTTCTTCAACATCGGAGACACATAATCCTACTTGTCTTAAGTGAATATCTACAGACGTAAGGGATAAGTATGAGTAGTGCTCGTGATAAATAGTATCGAACTGACACTCTTTGATTAGTGTAAGTAGATGCGGAAATTCAAACGTTGCTGTGCCATTTGGAGCTAACATTATCGAAACGCCCTTAAGTAAATCCCTAATATATGGCACATGGGCAACTACGTTATTGGCGACGATTAGGTTAGCTTGACCATATTTGTTAGCGAGTGTTGCTGCACTTTCTTCTGTAAAGAAAAGTGATTCGGTTCGGATTCCTTTTTCATTTGCGACTTTCGCTATATTTTCTGCAGGTTCAATACCAAGTACTGGAATATTTTTTTCTATGAAATTTTTTAATAGATATCCATCATTACTTGCTATCTCTACAACAAGGCTGTTTTTTGAAAGTGTCTTTTGAGCTATTAACTTTGAACAATATGAGCGCGCATGTTGCAACCAACTTGAGGATACTGAAGAAAAGTAGGCGTAATCCGAAAAAATATCTTTAGGATTAACAACATGTACTACTTGTGCTAAAAAACAATCGCTGCATACGCGGACTTCTAGAGGATACGATTCCTCACTTTCTTCATCAGCTTTTGATAAATAAGCGTTTGCTAAAGGTGTGGAACCTAGATCCGCCATTAAGTGGGATAAGGAGCCATTACAGGCCCTACACTTTGTCATTATTAGTCTCTACTCCTGCCATTTTAATTGTTCGTCTAGCTGATTTGAGTTTGTCATAGCACTTAATATATTCAATCTTTTATATTCATTTATATGTGTTGATGGCGCTTTTTTTAGCAGTTCTTCAGTAGAAGTGGCGACTTGTTGAATAGATTGAGTAATGGATATTGAAGGCTGAAAACTCGGTGCTAGTCTTCTAAACTTAGAAAAATCAACCCGGTAAGAGCGATTATCTATACTAGCTTGTTGATTTATGGAAACCTCCACATTACCTAGTTGTTCTTGAACGAGATAGGCTAACTCTTTTATCTGAAAGTTATTTTTTTCGTCTCCAACATTTAATGAAATATTAAACTCACCATTCTGCATCTTGTGTGTACAAGCCCAAGCAATGGCCTTACCCATATCTTGAGTATCGATTAAAGGACGCCACGGACTGCCATCTGATAATATATTAATTTTTCGCTCTTTCATTGCTGTAAAAACAAAGTCGTTAAGAACAAGATCAAGCCTCAAGCGAGAACTTGCACCACATGCAGTCGCATAGCGAAGGCTAATGGCCGTGAATTTATCATCGCAAATTGAATTTAAGTAATGTTCAAAATCAACTTTACTCTTAGCATAGGTCGTTACTGGATTTAGTGCTGACTCTTCATCTGCATATTTGTTTGTATCTGATGCTCCATAAACACTGCAACTAGAAGCAAATACAAACCTATTAACTCCACAAGCTTTAGCCATCTGAGCACATTTCTTACTTGCCAAAAAGTTTATTTCACGGGTTACTTGCTCGTACTTTTCGCCCATAGGGTCATTTGATATTGCCGCTAAGTGAACAACTATATCAATATCGTTAAAGTGATCTGGCTCAATTTCTCTAATATCAATCTTGATTTGTTGATCAATTCCTTTTTCTAGGTAGGCACTTTGAATTGTCTTACACTTTTCAAAATATCCAGTATCTAGTCCACAGATTTGGCAATCGGGATAAATTTTCTTTAACTGCGATAAAACTGCAGGACCAACGTATCCCAAATTACCCGTAACAAGAATCTTCATTTACTTCCTCAGTTTTATTTATGCGACGCCACGACTTAATCTCATTTCTTGGCGTTTAAGTTCTACTTCTTCCATCGTCGCATCGTCTTGCTGACCACAATGTGCCATTCTTCCATGTCGTTCTATATAGTTTTTGGCGTACAGAACACGTCTTCTGCGTTCTTCTACAGGGTATTCATCTTTTTGATATTTCCAAGCTGGTAGGTCTGGATCTAGTTCAATCTCATAAACAGCTATTTCATCGAAGTATTTAACAGCAAAGGCTAGCGAATCCTCTAATTCTTCCATTGTTTCCGTAGGCCAGCCAACGATTAGATCCGTACGGATGATAATACGAGTATTCTTTTCACGAATTTTTTCGACAAACGGTCCAACTTTATCGGTTCGGTCTGCTCGTTTCATCATTTTGAGTAATCGATTACTCGTCGTTTGAATAGGTAACTGGAAGTCGGTTACTCGTTTTGATTGCAACAACTCTCCAAGTTCGTCGAACATTTTGTGAACACCTTGAGGCTGAAATTGGGCAATATGTACTTCGAATGAGTCATCAACGGCTAATACTGCTTTTAACATTTCGGCAAAATTAGTGCCGTGTTCTTGGCCATAAAAAGAGGTTTCCATCCCTGTTAATACGACTATTCTCACATTAAACTTAACCAGACGTTTCACTTGTTCGACTATATCATCTATTGTTCGGCTGCGCCTGTCGCCTAATCCTGGTTTATGATGACAGAATGAACAATTAAACGTGCACCCGTTTGCAATGTTGACAAACTGTTTAGTTAGATCATAGACACGATAATCTTCTTTAGTTCTAAATTCGGAACTGTGAGGAACGTCAGCAAATTTTATTTTTGCATCGGGTATAAGTGAGTCTATTTGTGAATCAATATTCGCATTTGAAATGGTTTTCCCTGAGTGTACCTCGGCTACTTTTTTAGGGTGTGCATCATTTAGGCAGCCAAAAACTACAAGGGCATCCTTGGACACTTGTTTTTGCATTTGGCTTATGCGGTTGAAAGAGTTAGTTGTCAAGAGTTTCCAACCATTGCAAGTCAGACATATTGGCATATCAGCAGCCGCAGCTGTATCAGCAACATCCCATCCATTTACGATAAACCAGTCTTGAACTCTAGCGATTTGAAGCTTTTGTGTGGTACACATATCGTCTTCTGAGAAAAATACTGAAGGCATGTCAAACTCCTGAGTCGTCTATTCTTTTTTATTAAACTATCCAATACGTTTAATAAACGCGTGTGGCCAGTAGCTTAGGTCTCTGTCGGTAATATTTCCTTCGTTAAAAGGAATTTCCGGTTCTTCTATTATAAAGTTATCGTTCTTTGCTACAAATTCTTTAGCTGCTTGTGTAGGGTTGTTCCAGTCCCAGTCTTCGTCAGAACGAGGAGCCCCAACCATGTCTTGCATAATGCCATCCATTGCTACTACATAAGAGCCAACAGGAATAAACGAAGAATACAAATGTAATTCATCTAAAACATGTTGCTTCGTATGATTTGCATCTAAAAAAACAATAACACGTTCTTCAGGATTCAGGTCTTTACTTATCTGGTCAATGATTTGAGGGGAAGTTGAACTCCCTTCAAACAGAGTTATAGCGTCATATAAGGCATGTTCTTCAATAGCTTTTCTATTATGCGCGCGGATATCAATATCTATACCAATGACCCTACCTTTTCCCATAGCTTTTAATATTGAAGCATAAAAAATGAGAGAGCCTCCATGTGCAACACCTGTTTCAAGTACTACATCTGGTTTCACTGAATAAATTAATTCTTGAATGCGGATCATATCGTCTGGTAACTGAATGATAGGGCGCCCCAACCAAGAAAAACTATATACATATTTATTATCCCATCCACTGCGAAGCATTGCGGCTGAAATTGCTTTGAATGCTTCTTTAGTACCAATATCATGGGTCAAACTTGTCATATCCGAATTTGTTATATCGACATTATTTTTATCAAAATTTATAGTTATTGATTTAATTTGATTCATTCTGTTGTTTGCTCCTTGGGGATGCCTTTTTTCTCAGATAAGACCTGATAAGCTTTTTCAAATGAGGTAAATAATGTCTGAGCATCTTGATCACCCCAAATAATGTATTGGTTTTCATTGGCAAACTGGATAGTTGGGCTACCTACTTCAATGTCACAAATTTTAGCAGTATATTGCTGACCCGCAGTTGTCTGATATATTAAGTATGGGACATCGGAGAGCATCGCCATCATAGCGGGACCACTGTTACTGCCTATAAACAAATCTGATTCTATTATTGCACTAAGCTCGCCTGCTAATGTATGGCCGTAGTGTTTTAGGAAAATTACATTAGGCAAATTTAAGATTCTACGATCAACTTCTTCGTGTCTACCCGCAAGTAAAAATTTTACATTAGGATATAGCTTCCCTATCTTTTCAATAAACGCTATCCAATGATCAAATTCTACATCACGATAAAGGCTTGCAGAACTGTCTACAGTGCCTAACTCAGATTTTCTTTGGCGCAAATGTAAACTCACAAAGAATACGTCTTTTGAAAATCCAAACTTTAGATTTGTACCGACGGTTTCTACACCTTTAAAAGCTTTTAATTTCGGAACATAATTATTCGTTTTATAAAATTCGTTAATCGTTTTGAATTCCCCTGAGTATGCCAGTCGTTTATCCGGCATACTTGCCAACTGCAAGTTTTCAGCGTAGTTGTACATGTTGGGGGTACATTCAGTTTTTTGGCAAGTGAGATTTATCATTTCTCGCTCAAATTCGTTTCTACTTTTAAAGATCTTTATCGTATTTAACATTGGATTAGTATAAAAAGCTGGGAAAATATCTAGCAAGAAACGTTCATAATTATGGGTTGAAATATATCCTTGTACTTTGGGACTTGGGCGTGTTTCATCAACAATAATATAAATATCTATGTTTTTTAAGCCTTTATTAATAGCTTCACAACATAAACAAATATTCCAATTTAATATATCGCCTAGCGCATATGGCCAAATAGTAAAATCCCAAACCGCTGCATACGTATCGTTCTCAAGGGGAGTGTCACTAATTAATGCCTTTATATTTTTTCGTCGACCACCTGATTTTCTCCCTCTTAAGTAGTGCAGGTAAATCGAAATTAAAGGACTTCTTTTAGCAAGAAACTTCAGGCAATTTTTTACAATTTTTAGCATAGATTATCTTTGTTAGTTGAAGTTACACCATGTATCCTTTTATAAGGTATCGCATTTTATTACGGATTCATTAATAGATTTCTTATTTTTTTACAGAATTTGTCGATAAGCAAAAAACAATCAATTTTAGTGAACTTATCTTTCATTAATTTGTAGGAGTCTGAATGCATCAAAATGAACTTGAAAAATTAGCAGCAAATGTTCGATATGAGCTAGTGAGACTTTCTCAACAAAATGGCGTGCCACACCTAGCCTGCGCGCTTTCCTGTGTAGATATACTGGCTGTTCTTTATGGTTCGGTTATGAAAGTTGATGGTAGTCAACCAGAGTTGCAAGAAAGGGATTTGTTTTATTTAGGAAAGGGCCATGCGTGTGCGGCTTTATATGCAATGTTGGCGCATAGAGGTTACTTCCCTTTAGAGTTGTTAAATACTTTAGGCAAGGATGGCTCCATATTAGAGGAGCATCCTGGTGTAAATGCTCCTCCCGGTATTGAGCATGTTTCAGGGTCATTAGGTCATGCGTTATCACTTGCAACGGGTAGAGCATTGGCTAGTAAAATCCAGAGAAAACCCTCCAAGCATTTTGTTTTAGTTGGTGACGGTGAAACAAATGAAGGCACAATATGGGAGGCCGCTCTATTTGCCCCGGCTCACAAGCTTGATAACTTAACCGTCATTGTCGATTTTAACAAGCTTCAGGGTACTGGAAGAAGTTGTGAAATTATGTCTCTAGAGCCAATGGAAGATAAATGGCGTAGCTTTGGTTGGGAAACAATTCGAGTTGATGGGCATAACATTCAGCAATTGGAACAGTCGTTTAATTTAGAACGAGATAGTAGTAAACCGTTAGCTATTATTGCGGATACAGTTAAAGGAAAAGGCATATCTTTTATGCACGACGATAATAATTGGCATTATAGAATTCCTACTTTGGACGAAGTTAAACTGGCTAAATTGGAGTTGAATTGCTAATGAGAAATCAATTTGCGAAATGTATTACTGAGGCAGCAAAAATAGATGAAAGTGTAATTTTATTATATGCAGATATAGGAAACCGACTTTTTAATGATCTTAAAGTTGTCGCCCCAGAAAGGACGATAAACGCAGGTATTGCAGAAGCAAATATGGCCACAATGGCGGCAGGGTTGGCTATGGAGGGATTTAAGCCTGTTATTTATACAATCACCCCATTTACCACGGCGAGAAACTTCGAACAAATAAAAGTAGATATTGCTTATCAGAATCAAGGAGTGGTAATTGTTGGGACTGGTTCTGGTTTGTCTTACGCGAACCTTGGGCCGACTCACCATTCGTTTGAAGATATTGCATTAATGCGAGTATTACCAAACATGCAAGTTGTGTGTCCCGCGGATAAAGTAGAACTGGAAGGGCTGTTTAAGCAGGCACTAAGTTCAAGTTCTCCCGTTTATCTGAGAATTGGTAAAAAGAATGAACCAACTATTTACGAAAATGGTGAAAAATTTACCATAGGAAAAGCTCATGTGTTAGACAAGGGACTAGATGTCTGCCTATTAGTTAATGGGACTATATTACCCATAGTCATTGAGGTAAAAGATAGGTTAGAGGCGTTGGGGAAAAGTTGTGAGTTAGTTAGTATGCATACGGTTAAACCTTTGGATAGTGAGTACTTAAAAGATGCAATGTGCAAATTCGATTTAATTGTTACCGTGGAGGAGCATAGTTTGGTTGGCGGGTTTGGTAGTGCTATTGCTGAATGGATAGTTGACGGAGCATATAGTAAAAGACTGATTAGATTTGGGATTGAAGACAAGTTTATAGATCAAGTCGGTAGTCAGGCTAGCGCTAGACAAAAAACTGGATTAACTGTTGATAATATTACACAGAAAATAACAGAAGCGGTTGGTTTGTGATTATCGGAATTGATTTTGATAACACGATTGTCGATTATTCCGGAGTGTTTTTTGACACGGCTATTGGTCTTGGGTGGCTTAAGAATGGGCAATCTGGTTCTAGTAAAGAAGAAGTGAAACATTATTTTGTTAGCAAAGGGTTAGAAAGTAAATGGACGGAATTGCAGGGTATTGTTTACGGAAAAACAATTGCTGAAGCTAAACCTTATTCTGGAGTGGTATCTTGCTTAAAGCATTGGGCTGAATCTGGTCATGAACTAAAAATTATTAGTCATAAAACTAAATATCCAATAGTGGGTGATAAGTTAGACTTTCATTCCGCAGCTTTGAATTGGTTAGAGTGTCACATTTTTTCGGAAAACGATGTGCTTACTTCACTTCGAAATAAAGTGTTCTTTAACTCAACAATTGACTTGAAA
>NZ_JBPOFP010000138.1:0-10906 GCF_051252315.1 Paraglaciecola sp.
GTTATAGGTCAAGAACACGCTAAGAAAGTGTTGGCTGTTGCTGTATACAACCATTATAAACGTTTAAGAAATGGTGATGTACATGAAGGTGTTGAATTAGGAAAAAGTAATATTTTGCTAATGGGGCCTACCGGTAGTGGTAAAACCTTATTGGCAGAAACGTTAGCCCGTTTATTAGATGTGCCATTTACTATGGCTGATGCGACGACGTTAACCGAAGCTGGTTATGTAGGTGAAGACGTTGAGAACATCATTCAAAAGTTATTGCAAAAATGTGATTATGACGTTGAAAAAGCCCAACGTGGCATTGTGTACATTGACGAAATAGACAAGATTTCTCGTAAGTCTGATAATCCGTCAATTACGCGGGATGTATCAGGTGAAGGCGTACAACAAGCTTTACTCAAGCTAATTGAAGGTACAATTGCGTCAGTTCCTCCACAAGGTGGTCGTAAACACCCTCAACAAGAATTTTTACAAGTTGATACCTCTAAAATTTTATTTATCTGTGGTGGGGCTTTTGCTGGGTTAGATAAAGTTATCGAGCAAAGAGCACAAACAGGTACGGGTATTGGATTTGGTTCAAGTATTAAAAGTGCTGATAACAAAGCTAAAGAAGGTGAGCTACTTAAAAAGGTAGAACCTGAAGACTTGGTTAAATACGGCTTGATCCCCGAATTTATTGGTCGATTACCTGTATTAACCAGTTTAGAAGAATTGAGCGAAGATGCGTTAATTCAAATTCTACAAGAACCTAAAAATGCTATAACTAAACAATATTCTGCATTGTTTAATATGGAAGATACTGAACTAGAATTTAGGGATGATGCACTTCAGGCTATTGCTAAGAAAGCCATGCAGCGTAAAACTGGCGCACGTGGACTACGTTCAATTGTTGAAGGCGTGTTGTTAGACACTATGTATGAGTTGCCGACTATGCAAGAGGTGAGTAAGGTAGTTGTTGATGAGACTGTTATACGCGGTGAGTCACAACCCATTCTTATTTACGATAATAGTTCTGATAAAAAAGCGGTTTCTGAATAATTTGTCATAACGTTTCAAGACTAAACATACTGTAAATTAAGGCTCTTTTTTAAGAGTCTTTTTTTTGTCTTTAAGTTGGTGAATTGGGACTTAGGTTATTTCTTAAACAGTTCATTTAGTTTATTTAAAATGATTTGCTAATTTTGTTTGAACTTTACTAGCCAAGCCCCATATAGTTTAACTATACGAAATAATATTAATAAAATAGTACGAGATTAAACATGACAGAAGCGAAAGAAAGTTGCGTAGAAATGCCGGTTTTGGCGTTACGTGATGTTGTAGTTTATCCGCATATGGTAATTCCTTTGTTTGTCGGCAGAGAAAAATCTATTCGCTGTTTAGAAGCGTCTATGGAAAAAGACAAACAAATATTTTTAGTTGCTCAAAAAGACGCAAGTGTTGATGAACCGACCTCTGATGACGTATTTACGGTAGGTACACTGGCCACTATATTACAGCTTTTAAAATTACCGGATGGCACTGTGAAAGTGTTAGTTGAAGGTAATCAACGAGGTGAAATTAGTGAGTTCGTTAGTACCGAAGATTTTTTTATAGCCAATGTCAAAAGCTCTGTTGACGCGGAGTTGCCCGAATCAGAACAAGATATATTAATTCGCTCGGCTATTTCCCAGTTCGAAGGTTACGTCAAACTTAACAAAAAAATTCCACCAGAAGTCTTAACTTCATTAAACGGTATCGAAGATGCCGCTCGTCTTGCTGATACCATGGCTGCACACATGCCATTAAAGCTTGCTGAGAAACAAAAAGTACTTGAGATGGGCGATGTTACTGAACGTCTTGAATATTTAATGGCGCTAATGGAAAGTGAAATAGACTTACTGCAAGTTGAGAAGAAAATACGAACTCGCGTTAAAAAACAAATGGAAAAAAGCCAGCGTGAGTATTATTTGAATGAGCAGATGAAAGCTATTCAAAAAGAATTAGGCGAAGGTGAAGAGTCAGTCGATGAATTCGAAGCGCTGAATCAAAAAATCATCGACGCGAAAATGCCAGAAGAAGCCAAGAAAAAAGCAACGGCTGAATTAACAAAGTTAAAAATGATGTCTCCTATGTCGGCAGAGGCTACAGTTGTTCGTAGTTATATAGATTGGCTAGCGAATGTTCCATGGGTAAAACGTAGTGCTGTAAAGAAAAATTTAGCTATAGCAGATGAAGTGTTAAATGCTGATCATTACGGATTAGATAAAGTTAAAGAACGGATTCTAGAGTATTTAGCGGTTCAACAACGTGTTAAAAAGCTTAAAGGCCCTATTTTATGTTTAGTTGGTCCTCCTGGTGTGGGGAAAACGTCATTAGGTCAGTCTATTGCTAAAGCAACAGGTAGAAAGTATGTGCGTATGGCTTTAGGCGGTGTTAGGGATGAAGCTGAAATCCGTGGACACAGACGAACTTACATTGGCTCAATGCCGGGTAAGATGATCCAGAAAATGGCAAAGGTAGGAGTTAAAAATCCACTTTTCTTACTAGATGAAATAGACAAAATGTCTTCGGACATGCGTGGTGATCCTTCATCTGCATTATTAGAAGTGTTGGATCCAGAACAAAATGCTAGTTTTAGTGATCACTATTTAGAAGTCGATTATGACCTATCTGATGTAATGTTTGTGGCCACTTCTAACAGTATGAATATTCCTGGTCCTTTATTGGATCGTATGGAAGTCATACGTTTGTCTGGTTATACAGAGGACGAGAAGCTAAATATTGCGACTCAACACTTGATGGACAAACAGATTTCCCGCAATGGACTGAAAAAAGGCGAATTGGTGATAGAAGAAAGTGCTGTGATTGGCATTATTCGTCATTACACTCGTGAAGCTGGGGTACGTAGTTTAGAGCGTGAACTATCGAAGATTTGCCGTAAAGCAGTTAAAAATATTTTATTAGATAAGTCTTTAAAACAAGTCGTCGTTAATCAAGATAACCTAAAAGAGTTTTTAGGTGTGCAAAGATTTGATTACGGTAAAGCTGATAAAGACAATCAAATAGGCCAAGTTACTGGCTTAGCCTGGACCCAAGTGGGAGGCGAGTTATTAACGATTGAAGCCACATCTGTGGTGGGGAAAGGTAAAACTACTTTTACGGGCTCTTTAGGTGATGTAATGCAAGAGTCAATTCAAACAGCCTTAACTGTAGTCCGTAGCCGAGCTGAAAAATTACGTATTAATGATGATTTCCATGAAAAACGAGATATTCATGTACACGTACCTGAAGGGGCTACCCCTAAAGATGGTCCAAGTGCTGGTATTGGTATGTGTACTGCGCTTATTTCAGCTTTAACAGGCAACCCAGTTAAATGCGAAGTTGCCATGACAGGTGAAATTACTTTACGTGGTGAAGTTTTGCCGATAGGTGGGCTAAAAGAGAAATTATTGGCTGCACATAGAGGCGGAATTAAGACGGTTGTCATTCCAAAAGACAATGAAAGAGACTTAGAAGAGATACCTGATAACGTAAAACAAGACCTAAGTATTCATCCTGTAAAATGGATTGATGAGGTTTTGGAGCTAGCTTTAGCCGAGCAACCAGATAAAATTTCACCAGTTGCAAAGAAAAAGGTTAAAAAATAAGCAGAAAAACGATTTTTTTTTAATTTTTTTGGATTTTAGGGCTTCACTATGTAAAAAGATATGGTAGCCTTTATCACAGATTCGCTTGAAGCCTTGTCGCAAAAGGGATTGAGACGACTCAGAAATGTTAAAAATTTGTAAGTGTGCTTGAAATTACTTTTCAAGCTTGATATAACAATCCGGCTTCGCATAATGCAAGTCAACAGTAATAATAACAAATGAAGGGGTTCATATTGTGAATAAGTCAGAACTTATTGATTCAATCGCTGCAAGTGCAGATATTTCTAAAGCAGCAGCAGGTCGTGCGTTAGACGCATTAACATCTGCAGTAACAGGCGCACTTAAAGACGGTGATCAAGTTGCATTAGTTGGCTTCGGAACATTTTCGGTACGTGAACGTGCTGCTCGTAGTGGTCGTAATCCACAAACTGGTGAAACAATCCAAATTTCAGCAGCTAAAGTTCCTTCTTTCAAAGCTGGTAAAGCATTGAAAGACGCTTGTAACTAAAATTTTAGTTTACTTATTGAAAAGGCGATGATTTCATCGCCTTTTTTGTTGTTTAGGCAAAGTTAATTTTGTCGTTAAGTTGATTTAAATACTGAATAGTATTCCGCATTAGTAAATACCTTTATTTCACAGTTAATCATTCTTAATAATTTTGCTCGTTTAGTATATAATCTCGGCCGCTTGCGGTAGAGAACATCTCTTATGCTTATCAGTAACTGCTCAATTTTTGGGGTTTGGACGTTAGTATGTTAGAAAAAATTAGAGAAGGATCACAGGGCGTATGGGCCATGGGGATCTTGGGGTTGGTCATTTTAAGCTTTATGTTTGCTGGTGTAGGGAGTTATATCAACTCATCTGGCGCTGCAGTAGCTGCAAATGTGAATGGTGAAGAGATAACACTTGAAGAGCTAGAAAAAGCTTACCAAGATGATAGGGCTCGAATGGAACAACAGTATGGTGATGCATTTGCTACTTTGGCAAGTGACGCAGCATATTTGCAAAACTTCAGGCAAGGTATATTGGATAGGCTTATAGCTGAAAAGCTTATGGACCAAGCTGCTGCTGACTTAGGTTTACGCGTAAGTGACGAACAAGTTAAAAAAGCTATTGTTAATATGCGAGAATTTCAAATTGACGGTAAATTCAATAATGAACGTTATTTAACACTTTTACGTCAAGTGGGTTTCCAACCGAATAACTTCAGAGATTATATGCGCATTGATATGGTACGCAGACAATTATCTCAATCATTGTTAGGCAGTGAGTTCGCTCTAGATAGCGAAGCAAAGTCAGCTCACATGATGCAGCAACAAACCCGCGATTTACGTTATTTAAATGTGTCTTCAGCCAAGTTTAATGAAAAGGTTGAAATAAACGACGAACAAATTAACACCTATTATCAAGCTAACATTACACAATTTGATACCGAAGAAAAAGTCAGCTTGGCCTATGTAGAGTTAACTTTGGAAGACTTATTGCCTGAAATTACCATTTCTGAAAGTGAGTTGAACGATTATTATCAGCAAAACCTTGATATATACAGAACAGCTGAAGAGCGTCAAGCTTCGCATATTTTGTTTGAAAGTGCGGAAGAAGACGAGTCTGTTTTAGCAAAAGCCCAGGAAGTATTAGCCAGAGCTCAAGCTGGAGATGATTTCGCTGAATTAGCAAAAGAGTTTTCAAGTGACACTTTTAGCGCTGAAAACGGAGGTGACTTAGGTTTCTTTGGTAAAGGTATAATGGATCCTGCTTTTGAAGAATCAGCATATGCATTAGCTGCAAAAGGTGATGTAAGTGAAGTGGTAAAAAGTTCATTTGGCTATCACATCATTAAGTTAACTGATATTAAAGCTGAAGAAGTGACTGCTTTTGAAGACGTTTTAGATGAAGTAACAATAAAAGTTAAGACCCAAAAAGCAGAAGAAGAGTTTTATGGCATTCAGGAGCGTATTGCTGAAGTCGCATTCGAAGTGCCTGATAGTCTAGAAGAGGTTGCTGCTGAAGCAAACAAACCAGTTGTCACTACTGAGTTATTTACTCGTAATGCACCTGAGCAGGCTGTATCTAACCCCAAAATTTTGGTTAGTGCATTTAGTGAAGAATTAATCGAAGAAGCGGTTAATAGTGAAGTGATTGAGTTAGGTGACAACCATATAATGGTGGTTCGTGTTGCTCAACATGAAGCTGAACGCACTAAAGCATTAGACGAAGTGACTGAGCAGGTTAAAACAATCCTAATCGCAGAAGGAGCTCAACAAGCTGCCAGAGATTGGGTAAGTGATGTTCAAACTGGACTTAATAATGAAGAAGATATTTCGGCAAAATTAGAAAGTTTAACTGTTGCATGGGAAGATAAACAAGCCGTTACTCGTAATGATGGTGGAGTTTCTCGTACTATAGTTGAAGCTGGATTTAAATTGGCTGAAAATCAATCTGAAATTGTAGATCTAGTAACAGGTGATGTTAGTTTAGTTCAAGTGTTGAAAATTAATACCGCTGAAGAAGCTGACAGTACACAGTTAACCAGTATTCAAACTCAATTAGCGTCTGCTAAAACTCAGAACTTGTACGGTACTGTTGTTGAATCATTGAAAGCTCAAGCGAGTATCGAAATATTTCAATAACAAATATGTGTGATTGATCAATAAAAAAGAGCGTTTTCGCTCTTTTTTATTATCTGCTATTTCTTATCGTTTATTGGAGCCTAGTTAACAACCATACTAATGTATAGAACACAGCAATCACGCTAGAGAATATTAAAATATATATATACCCCTGTTTACCTTGGCCTAAAGTGTACCCTCTGAGCTTAAGGTAGGCCGTCCAAATGAAGCATAACCCTAATGGTAATAGAAACAACATCTTCAACATAAATTACTTGTCCGTTATTTTATCTCATCTTCTTGGGAGCTTAACAGAAAATATCTAAAGAATGCTATATCGCTGTAATCAGGTTTAACCAGGCTTGTTATTCGTGACATATAAGCATCATAAAACTGTCAATCTAATGTCACTTTCCATGTTCAAGATTATCTTTTTTTTTCACTTACAATTGGATAGAAGATGAATTTTAACTTAACTAAAACTTTTTTGGCGGTAGCCATATCTTTAAGCTTGGTAGGTTGTGCCGACGACGGTGATACAGGACCAGCAGGCACAAATGGCATAAATGGCGTTAATGGCGCAGACGGTGCTAATGGCGCAGATGGCGTTAATGGTACAGACGGTGCTAATGGTGCAGATGGTGCTAATGGCGTAGATGGTGCTAATGGTTTAGCTAGTTTAATTCGTCATACTGAAATCTATGCAGGTAATGACAACTGTTTTGCGGGTGGTACTGCTATTGAGTCAGGTTTAGATCTAGATTCTGATGCTATGTTGGCTGATTCAGAAGTAACTGAAACTTCTTATATTTGTTCAGCCACTCAATTAAGCCACAAAAGTTTCAATCGTGTTGCGTCTTTCCCAGTATGTTCACAAATTGATCTTAATTGTAATGATGATACCGAGACGTCAGCAGAGATTGTATCTGCCAGTGAAGATGGACTAACCTTAGTTTACACGGATAGCCCTAATCAGCAGTTAGGCTTTATTGATATCACAGACCCTGCAAACCCTGTAGCCGCTGGTACATTAGCTCTAGCTGGAGAGCCTACTTCAGTTTCTGTAGTTGGCGATTATGCTTTAGTTGGTATAAATAGTTCGGCTGATTATATTAACACTTCAGGATCTTTAGCTGTCATCAATCTTGATACACAGGCACTAGTCGCTACTATTGATTTAGGTGGTCAACCTGATTCTGTCGCTGTTAGTCCTGATGGCATGTACGCTGTGGTCGCGATTGAAAATGAACGTGACGAAGATTTAGGTGAAGGTGTTCCTCCACAAGCTCCAGCTGGGTATTTGTCTATTGTTGAATTATCGGGCGAGCCGGATACTTGGACTGCATCAAGTGTAGATTTCAATGGTATTACCGATTTATATGCGGACGATCCAGAGCCAGAATTTGTAGACATTAATAGTGACAACATCGCGGTTGTTACACTTCAAGAAAACAACCATATCATTTTGGTTGATTTGGCAGATGGTTCAATCATGAATGATTTCTCTGCTGGATCAGTGGATTTGACCTTGGTTGATGGAACAGAAGAAAAAGCGCTTATTTCTCAGACTGAATCTCTAGACGGAGTATTACGTGAACCAGATGGGGTTACCTGGTTAGGTAATGACTATTTCGCTACGGCTGATGAAGGTGATTTAGACGGTGGCTCTCGAGGTTTCACCGTTTTCAACAAGCAAGGTGAAGTGGTTTACGCTGCAGGCTCAAGTATGGAGCACATGGTAGCGAGTGTAGGTCATTACCCTGATGGACGTTCTGGAAATAAAGGTAACGAACCTGAAAATGCTGAATATGGCGTATTTGGTGATGAGCGTTACTTGTTTGTAAATTCTGAACGCTCTAGTTTAGTATTTGTGTATGACGTAGCTGATTTTACAAAGCCTATGTTTAAACAAATATTGCCCGCTGGTGTTGCTCCTGAAGGTGCATTAGCTATCCCAAGTCGTAATCTATTGGTTGTAGCAAGTGAAGCTGATGAGCGTGATGCGAAAATTCGTTCTGTAGTGAATATCTATAACTACTCGGCTAATGCGCAACAGTATCCAACTATTAAGTCTGCATACCGTGTAAATGGTTCTCCTATCCCATTTGGTGCTTTATCAGGTTTAAGTGCAGATCCCATGAATTCAAATACTTTGTATTCAGTTGAAGATAGCTTCTATTTAAGTAATCGCATATTCACTATCGATACTTCAAAGAGTCCAGCACTATTAACCAACGAAACTCATATCATGGATTCAAATGATGTATTTTCAGCAGTTACAACTGTTGCTTTGGCAGATACTAGTGTTGATGAAGATGATGTAACACGTGTTGATGTGTTCGATGAAGCCGATTTAGCGAGTATGCTCAACGCTGACAAAACAGTAAATATCGATCCTGAAGGTGTGTCTAAAGCAAGTGACGGCGGTTTTTGGGTTGTATCTGAAGGTTCAGGTACTAAAGGTGATACTTCTCGTCCAATCAATAGCTTAAACTTTATCTTTAAAACTGATGCTCAAGGTGTGATTGAAGAAGTAATTTCTCTACCTGATGCAATTAATGACAATCAATTACGTTTCGGTTTTGAAGGCGTTGCTGAGTATGCTGGTAACGTTTATGTTGCTTTCCAACGTGTTTGGGCTGGTGATACAAATGTTCGTTTAGGTGTTTATAACACTGCAGCTAAAACTTGGAGCTTCTTATTTTATCCATTAGACGCTGCTGAGTCTCAAAATGGCGGTTGGGTAGGTTTATCTGACATCACTTCTCTTGATAACGGCAAGTTTTTAGTCTTAGAGCGTGATAATCAAGGTGGAATGGATGCTGTGGTTAAGCGTATTTATGAAATTGACACCACTGGTTTAGTTGACGGAGATACGGTAACGAAAACATTGGTCCGCGACATTATGCCTGATTTAAAAATGGCTAATGGATTACCTGCTGAGAAAGTAGAAGGTATGGCTGTTATGGCTAACGGTGATGTTTATATCGTCAATGATAACGATGGCGTGGATGACAACAGCGGTGAGATGCAGCTAATTAACCTAGGTGATATTGTTAACTAGTCACTCATTTACGTTTTTATCTGTTTAAATAGGGTAGCTGTTGCTACCCTTTTTTAATGTTTTTAATTCTAATATTTGGATTTATTAGGTTTTTTAGCATTTATTGCATATAATCCGCGCGAAATTTTTATTGGGCTTGTATTCGTTTATGAATTAAGTCCTATTCAATATAATTAATATTATAACTTTTGGAGTGAAAAAAATGGCTTTAGAGCGCACTTTTTCTATCATCAAGCCAGATGCCGTTGCTAAAAACGTTATCGGTGCTATCTATAACCGTTTTGAATCAGCAGGCCTAAAACTTGTTGCAGCTAAGATGGTTCATTTAAGTAAAGAACAAGCTGAAGGTTTTTACGCTGAACACAGTGAGCGTCCTTTCTTTGGAGCATTAGTTTCTTTCATGACTTCTGGTCCGGTTATGGTTCAAGTTTTAGAAGGCGAAAATGCTGTTCTTAAAAACCGTGAAATCATGGGTGCAACTAACCCTGCTGAAGCGCTAGCTGGAACATTACGTGCTGATTATGCGGCTTCTATTGATGAAAATGCATGTCATGGTTCTGATGCGCCTGAATCAGCTGCACGTGAAATTGCATACTTTTTCTCTGATGAAGAAATTTGCCCTCGTACTCGTTAATTAATAGTACGAAGTAAAAAAGGGAGCTTCGGCTCCCTTTTGTGTTTTATTTCAATCCATGTATTAACCAACTGTACTCTGCAAAAATTTGTGGATCAGTTAAAATAGTGTCTGTGTGATGCAATTATTGAGGTTCCTGTGACGACGACTCCCGTTCAAACTGCAGTTCAATCAGCCAAGACAAATCTACTTGATTTTAATCGAGCAGGTTTACGTGCTTATTTTAGCGAAATAGGTGAAAAACCTTTTCGAGCCGATCAACTGATGAAATGGATTTATCAACAGGGGGTGTCTGATTTTGAACAAATGACCAACCTAAATAAAAAGCTCCGTGCTAAGTTGCAGGCTAATTGTGAAATTAAAGCACCTGAAATTGCATATCAACAAAATGCGACAGACGGAACGATTAAGTTCGCGTTAAAACTTGAGGGTGGTCAGGAAGTCGAGTCGGTTTGGATCCCAGATGGGGAGCGCGCCACTTTATGTGTGTCTTCACAAGTTGGTTGTGCTTTGGAGTGTACTTTTTGTTCGACAGCGCAACAGGGGTTTAATCGTAATTTAAAAGTGTCAGAAATCATCGGGCAAGTATGGCGTGTCGCTGTCACAATTGGTCTTAATAATGATTCCGCTAGGCGACCTATTACTAATGTAGTAATGATGGGCATGGGTGAACCTTTGCTCAATGTTAAACACGTAGTGCCTGCCATGGACCTCATGATGGATGACTTGGCATTCGGATTATCCAAACGCCGAGTAACCTTAAGTACGTCAGGAGTTGTCCCAGCGTTAGATAAATTAGCAGATCAAATAGACGTGGCATTAGCAATTTCATTACATGCGCCAAATGATGAATTGCGAAATGAACTAGTCCCAGTTAATAAAAAATATCCTATTGAAGTATTTTTAAAGAGTGTTCGTGGCTATTTGGCTAAATCTAATGCAAATTATGGCAAAGTGACAGTAGAA
>NZ_JBPOFP010000139.1:0-10744 GCF_051252315.1 Paraglaciecola sp.
ACAAATACAGAACCTCACGATATTAACTATCTTCCCATCATTACACCCTTTTAAAAAACAAAAAAAAGAGGCGTAAGCCTCTTTTTTATTATTAATAAATACAAAATTATAAATTTATTTAAATATATTCAACTGCTGATATCTCATATTCAATCACACCTTTAGGCGTTTGAATATTAACTACGTCATCTAAGGATTTACCAATCAACCCACGTGCAATGGGCGACCCTACTGATATTAAGTTACTTTTAATGTCAGCTTCATCTTGACCCACTATACGATAAGTCGTTTCTTCGTCAGTATCTAAATTCAAAATCGTTACTGTTGTTCCAAAAATAACCTTTCCATTGTTAGTCATTTTTGTCACATCGATTATTTGTACGTTAGACAACTTACCTTCGATGTCTTGAACACGGCCTTCACAGAAACTTTGTTGTTCACGAGCGGCATGGTATTCAGCATTTTCTTTTAGATCACCATGCTCTCTTGCTTCTGCAATTGCTTTAACAATTTCTGGTCTTTTGACTGATTTTAAGTGATTCAGCTCTTCTCGAAGCATTTCTGCTCCTTTAGCTGTCATAGGATATTGAGTCATCTATCAACACTCTCTTATTTTTGTTTTTGCTTATTTAACACTCATTACTCATAAAGTAGATAAGTGCTAAATAAGATTTTTCAACGGACGATTATATTGTTAATTACAATTTAACCCAATAACTTAGTGAATACGTTTATGTAAATCTTGCACAGACGTCACTCTAGCTCGGTCATCTGCTTCATTAGCATTAACTGTGGCAAATGCTGAATTCATAGTCGTGGTATAAGCAACTTTATTTAACAATGCTTCTTTACGAATATAAACAGAGTCATCAATAGCTTGACGTCCTTCAGTAGTATTCACAATATAGTTATATTCACCATTTTTAATGGCATCAACAATATTTGGACGACCTTCACTTAGTTTATTAACCACACTGCAAGGTACACCCGCATTGTTTAATACGCTGGCTGTGCCACTTGTCGCTTCCAATGAGAAACCTTTAGCAACCATAGCTTGACCTAATTCGATGACACGATTTTTATCATTCAAACGTACGGATAATAAGGCTTTACCACCCACTGGAATTTCTTGGCTAGCGCCTAAGTTAGCTTTGGCATAAGCCTCTTCAAAACTATCACCCACGCCCATTACTTCACCAGTAGAGCGCATTTCTGGGCCTAGTAAAGGATCTACACCTTGGAATTTAGCAAACGGCAACACCACTTCTTTGACTGAATAAAACGGTGGAATGATTTCTTTAGTCACGCCTTGTGAAGCTAAAGATTGGCCCGCCATGGCTCTCGCGCCAATTTTAGCAACAGGAATACCTGTCGCTTTTGATACAAATGGAACAGTACGCGCAGCTCTAGGGTTTACTTCAATTAAATACACTTCGTTGTCTTTAACAGCAAATTGGGTATTCATCAGTCCGACAACACCTAACTCTAAAGCCATCGCTTTAACTTGTTGGCGCATCACATCTTGAATATCACTACTTAAAGAGTATGGAGGTAATGAACAAGCCGAATCACCCGAGTGTACACCCGCTTGTTCGATATGTTCCATAATGCCGCCAATTACGACCTCTTTGCCGTCACAAATAGCGTCAACATCCACTTCAATCGCGTCATCTAAGAATCTATCAAGCAATACTGGAGAATCGTTTGATACTTTAACTGCGTTAGTTAAATAACGTTTAAGATCTTTTAAATCATAAACGATTTCCATTGCTCGGCCACCTAGAACGTAAGAAGGACGAACAACAAGTGGGAAACCAATTTCACCCGCAGCTTCAAGTGCTTGTTCCATATTACTAACGGTCGCATTAGCTGGTTGTTTAAGGTTTAGCTTATTCACCATTTTTTGGAAACGTTCACGATCTTCTGCTTTATCGATTGCATCCGGAGATGTACCAATAATTGGAACACCAGCCGCCTCTAGAGCACGGGCTAGTTTAAGAGGAGTTTGACCACCGTATTGAACAATGACACCTTTAGGTTGTTCGATGCGGACAATCTCTAATACATCTTCTAATGTAACAGATTCAAAGTACAAACGATCTGACGTGTCATAATCGGTAGAAACCGTTTCAGGGTTACAGTTAACCATGATGGTTTCGTAGCCATCTTCACGCATGGCTAATGCGGCATGAACACAACAATAATCAAATTCAATACCTTGGCCGATACGATTTGGACCACCACCAAGTATCATGATTTTATCTTTATCACTTGGATTAGCTTCACATTCTTCATCGTAAGTAGAATACATGTAAGCTGTATCAGAAGAGAACTCAGCAGCACAAGTATCAACTCTTTTATAAACAGGGTGGATATCAAAACCGCGACGTTTTTCACGTACATCAGCTTCATCGACACCCGTCAATTCGGCAATTCGTGAATCAGCAAAACCTTTACGTTTAAGCGTATTCATTAAGTTTTGATCAATCGAAGATAAACCTGACTCTGAAAGTTTATTCTCAAGAATGATTAATTCTTCAATTTGTACCAAGTACCAACGATCAATATTGGTTAAGTTAAATATTTCTTCTACTGACATACCCATACGCATAGCATCGGCTATGTACCAAATACGCTCTGCGCCTGGCTCACGTAACTCACGGATAATAGTATTCTTCGCTTCTGGATCATTGATATCAATTATCGAATCCAGACCGTTTACGCCCACTTCAAGACCGCGCAAGGCTTTTTGTAATGATTCTTGTTGATTACGACCAATAGCCATCACTTCACCAACAGACTTCATTTGAGTCGTTAAACGGTCATTAGCACCGGCAAATTTTTCAAAGTTAAAACGTGGAATTTTAGTCACGACATAATCAATTGTCGGTTCGAATGAAGCTGGTGTTAGTCCACCCGTTATATCATTCGCCAATTCATCTAAGGTGTAACCCACAGCTAATTTAGCCGCTACTTTTGCAATTGGAAAACCCGTTGCTTTTGAAGCCAATGCTGATGAACGAGATACTCTTGGGTTCATCTCGATAATAACTAAACGACCCGTTTTAGGATCTACACCAAATTGTACGTTTGAACCACCTGTTTCAACGCCTATCTCACGTAAAACAGCGATTGCAGCATTACGCATGATTTGGAATTCTTTATCGGTAAGGGTTTGTGCTGGCGCTACCGTTATCGAGTCGCCAGTATGTACACCCATTGGATCAAAGTTTTCAATCGTACAGACGATAATACAATTGTCTGCTTTATCTCTGACCACTTCCATTTCATATTCTTTCCAACCAATAAGTGATTCATCAATCAATAATTCGCTGGTTGGCGATAAATCTAGACCCCTACGGCATATCTCTTCAAACTCTTGTTTGTTATAAGCAATACCACCACCAGAACCACCCATAGTAAATGAAGGACGGATAATACAAGGAAATCCTATACGAGAACTGACGTCAAAAGCTTCTTCCATCGTGTGAGCGATTTCAGCGTTAGGACACTCAAGACCGATAGACTTCATAGCTTTGTCAAAACGTTCTCGATCTTCCGCTTTGTCAATTGCATCAGCCGTTGCGCCAATCATTTCAACATTAAATTCTTTTAACACACCGTGCTTTTCTAGATCTAAGGCACAATTTAATGCAGTCTGACCACCCATAGTAGGAAGTACAGCGTCTGGCTTTTCTTTCTCAATGATTTTCTTAACAACTTCCCAATGAATGGGTTCGATATAAGTTGCATCGGCCATTTCTGGATCGGTCATGATTGTCGCTGGGTTAGAGTTAACTAATATAACTCGATAACCTTCTTCTCTTAACGCTTTACAGGCTTGTGCGCCTGAATAATCGAATTCACATGCTTGACCAATAACAATTGGGCCTGCGCCTAATATCAAGATGCTTTTTATGTCGGTACGTTTTGGCATAGTATTCTTTACTCTAAACTCTTTAAATATCTAATAGCTTTCTATTCATCAGAAAACTTCAAGCACATTAATTGCTATTTAGCCGCTTTAATTAATTCAATAAAATGATCAAATAGTGGCGCTGCATCATGTGGGCCAGGGCTTGCTTCAGGGTGTCCCTGAAAACTAAACGCGGGTTTATCTGTGCGATGTATTCCTTGCAGCGATTTATCAAATAACGAAATATGTGTTACTTCAAGGTTAGCTGGCAAGGTACTTTCATCAACTGCAAAACCGTGATTTTGGCTAGTAATCATGACTCGATTACCTTTAATGTCTTTAACTGGATGGTTGGCACCATGATGGCCAAACTTCATCTTAACTGTTTTAGCACCACTAGCTAACGCTAATAACTGATGACCAAGACAAATACCAAAGATAGGAATATCAGTATCTAAAATTTGTTTAATAGCAGCAATTGCATAATCACAAGGTTCAGGATCACCAGGGCCATTAGATAGAAACACACCATCAGGCTTAAGAGCCAAAACTTCATCGGCGCTAGTCTTAGCTGGCACAACTGTAAGGCGACAACCGCGATCAACTAACATACGTAATATGTTGTGTTTTGCGCCAAAATCGTACGCAACCACATGGAATGGCATGTCTGCATTAGCAGAGCTATACCCGCTGCCTAACTCCCAACTTCCACCAGCCCAATCATATGTTTTTTCACATGTCACATCTTGTGCTAGGTCTAATCCCTTAAGGCCTGAGAATTCTTGAGCAGCTTTTAGAGCATCGGCCTCATTGAGTTCCACATCATCTAAAGACGAGGTAGATATGATACACCCGTTTTGTGCGCCTTTATCTCGTAATATACGAGTTAAACGACGAGTATCGATGTCTGCAATACCTAAAATATTGTTTTCTTGCAAATATTCTGACAGGCTTTTTTCACTACGAAAATTACTGACTATAAGAGGTAAATCACGAATAATTAAACCTTTGGCCCAAATATTATTGGATTCGCAATCTTCCTGGTTCACACCAGTGTTACCAATATGCGGGTAGGTTAGTGTTACTATCTGCTGAGCGTAAGACGGGTCAGTAAGAATTTCCTGATAACCGGTCATTGAAGTGTTAAACACAACTTCACCAACAGATTTACCAGAAGCACCAATAGCGGTACCTTTAAAGACAGAACCATCTTCAAGAACTAAAAGGGCAGAATTAGCCAAATCAACCTCCAGGTTAGTTAAATAAAAAGTTTTAACCTAAGGAGCTAATTTTAATACATAAAATTAAACTCCGTAGAAAAATCATACAATCCATTGATTTGTATAAAATTTAAGTCAATTTGCTTATGAAAAAGTGGTGAAATAAGAGTTATTTCACTGGATTTTGGCAAATTCGCAATATTATACATATAACGATTAAAAAGGTCTATTGCCAATTACAAAAAATGCATAAACAGACGCTTTATAAGAATTTTTACTCATAAGCGCCAAAATACACAATTTGTTTTAATTGAATTTAATGATTATGTTTACTTAAAACCTAAAACATCTTCCATGTCATACAACCCTGCCGGCTTACCTAACAACCAATTAGCTGCTTTTACCGCACCTTTGGCAAATGTCAGCCTACTTGATGCTTTATGGGTAATTTCTAATCGTTCACCAATATCTGCAAATAATGCGGTATGTTCCCCCACTACATCGCCGGCTCGTACCGTAGCAAAACCAATCGTGTTGTGATCTCGCTCACCTGTGTCACCTTCTCTACCGTAAACTGCACAAGTGGATAAATCACGACCAATTTCAGATGCGATGGCTTCGCCAATTGCTACTGCAGTACCAGAAGGCGCATCCTTTTTAAATCTATGGTGGGCTTCTAAAATCTCTATATCTGCAGTATCTGCCATCACGGCAGCCGCTTGACGCACAAGGTTTAACATTAGGTTTACGCCAACACTATAATTCGCAGCAAACACCACGGGAATGTGTTGACTCGCATCATCTAATATTTGTTTTTGATCTTGCGTTAAGCCAGTGGTACCTATCACAATAGGTTTATTGTGTTTAATACATAGCGCTAAGTTGTCGGCTAACGCGTCCGGTAAAGTAAAATCTATGAATACATCAATTTGAGCAATATTTTCACTTAAATCGACACAAACATTAAGTCCCTTTTTACCAATTCCAGCCAATTCACCCACATCAGCACCAATAAGAGAAGAAGAAGCTCTCACTGAAGCTCCAGTTAATTGGTTATCTGCGCTTTGATCAACGGCGTCAATTAATACTCGACCCATTCGGCCATTGGCACCGAAAATTGCAATATTCGTCATGATGTTTGTTTACTTTATATAGAAGGCTAAATAATTGGCGTAATTGTGCCTTATTTATTCTCATCTTGCAGCACAGGTATTGTTATAACTAACCCTAACTCGGAATAACAAGGCCGTTTCCTAATATTTGTCAGCTTTTATTAGATACACCAACACCATTATCAAATAGGAATAATATGAGTTGATTTGATTTCTTCCATCACTACATAGGTATGTGTTTGACTAATGCCTTTTAACATTGCTAACTTGCCGCCCAAAAATTTTCTATAGCCCTTCATGTCTGGGATCCTAATTTTAATGAGATAATCGAAACCACCTGCGACCATCGCGCATTCAATCACCTCAGGCATATCGTTTACCTCCTTGTTGAACTCTTCGATCGCTTTAGTGGTTGATTTTTCTAACGACACCTGAACATAAGCGGTTAACGAGGCATTTAACTGGTTCGGATTTAGATGTGCAACGTATTGTTCAATATATCCGTGTTGCTCTAAACGTTTTACTCTTTCTATACACGGAGTCGGACTAAGAGCCACTTGCGCCGCTAGTTCAACGTTAGAAATCTTACAGTTTTTCTGTAATATATTTAGAATTTTGTAATCAATTCGATCTAACTCTAAGGAAGACTTTCTCATTTATGACGACTCGTTAAGGTTTAACAAAAAGGCATTTCCGCCTGTTGCGACTATATTATCTGTTTTCGTTTTTTCAACTAAGTAAGGTAACAAGGCGTAATCGTCTTGAACATGATCGACCACTTGAATAATCGCTCCTGCTCGTTGTGCCAATACCGGGTAGATATTCATTGCATTATGACAGGCGACAAGTGATGTATTATCGTCTAGCAATAAAGTACTCAATGCTTCATTTTCCTCAATTTGTTTAACTAGGTGCAGTGGCAAAAAGCTTGCGCATACACTTACTAAATTAGCTAAAAAAGGACGAAGACTTGATTCTTGAGTATATAAAACCACGCCATTACCCGTCGCTAATGCACTTATTAATTGAATCAAAGTATAACCATTTAGAATCGATGATTGGTTGGCTAAAATTAGTACGACCCCTTTAGCATGTAAACTTAATTCATTTGTTTCGCCAGTTGGACCTGGTAATACTTCTACAGTAGATAGGTGCTGTTTAGCCCACAATATTCTGCTATTGCACAACAATTTGTGTTTTGAAGTAAAACTCGGATCTTGAAGTTTGTTTAACATGGTGACTAATATTTCACAGCGAGTATTAACTAGGGTTTGACTCCAATTTACACTAACCCTCTTCACTTGTTTTATCTGGTTTTTAGCAACCATGTTTGTTCGTTTAATATTCACGTCTGAGGAGCTACCCACCTCTGGGCTGTTCCATAAGTTGGTAAAACGTAATAAATAATGTGGGCCGCCAGCCTTAAAACCGGTACCCGATAACCCATGTCCACCAAAAGGATTCACGCCAACCACTGCACCGACTGTATTACGGTTTATATAAGTATTACCCACACTGGTATGTTTGAATACATGTTCAGAAAATTGTTTAAGTCGACTATGGACACCTAGGGTTAAACCATATCCCGTATCGTTTATGTCCTGAATGACTTGGTCTAGTTCATTAGCTGAATAACGTATCAGGTGTAAAATAGGTCCAAATACTTCGTCTTTTAATTGGTTGATGTTTTCAATTTCATACACTTGAGGACGCACAAAACTGCCCTCTCCACACTCATCGCTCAATTGACCTTGACCTAATAAAGTCCCTTGTTCATACATGCGGTTTTGGTGTTCGTTCAATATTTGTTGCGCCTTCATATCGATAACGGGCCCAACATCACTATTAAGATGCCAAGGTTTACCGATTTTAAGCGTGTCAATTGCCCCGATTAACATGGATATAATATTGTCGGCAATATCATCTTGTAAATACAAAACCCTTAAGGCCGAACACCTTTGGCCAGCGCTTAAAAAAGCAGACTGAACTACGCTGTCTACAACTTGTTCTGGTAGGGCTGTTGAATCTACAATCATGACATTTTGACCGCCTGTTTCAGCGATTAGAGGTGGCATTTTAGTACCACGTTTAACCAAGTCTAATTGTATACGTTTGGCTGTTTTTGTGGAGCCAGTAAAGGCCACACCTGCAACTACTGAGCTGGACAGTAACTTAGGGCCAACCTTAGCACCTGTACCAGTGATGAGCTGCAATACCTCACTCGGCACACCAGCTTGATGCAAAATTTTGGTCGCCTCGCCCGCAATAATAGGTGTTTGTTCAGCGGGTTTTGCAATGACACTATTCCCCGTTACAAGTGCTGCGACGACTTGGCCTACCAATATGGCTAACGGAAAGTTCCAAGGGCTAATACAAACAAACACGCCTTTACCATTACAAATCCCAGTACGATTACTACTATCCGAGCCTCTCTCATTGTTGCCCTGCCCCATAATTCGTCTTGCCTGCAGTGCATAATAACGACAAAAGTCAACGGTCTCTCGAACCTCTGACACACCATCGGCAATCGCTCTTCCTGCTTCGATACAAATTAACGCCACCAACTGTTCGGTATTTTGTTCAAATAAATCAGCCGCTTTTTCTAAAATATTGGCTCGGGTATTAACATCAGTATCTTGCCAGTTGGGCTGTGCGTTAGCAGCAGAGCTTAAGGCATTTTGTATATCGTTATCACTTGCGTCAGAGCAATAACCCACTATTCGATTATTATCTGCGGGAGAAACAATAGGCTCTAACTGATGAACTGACATTTGGCCATTGATGATAGCCCCAACTTCCCTTGTAGATTGATTAAACGCTTTAAGTTCATTGTGTATTTTACTGACACCTAAGGGATCATCTAAATCAATACCTCTAGAGTTATGACGTAATTCTCCAAACGTGGTAAATAATTCTTTCGCCAAGGGGATCCTAGAATGACGCCTTCCCGGTAACATTTTAATATTTGATTCTACATTTTGAACTAAGTTTTCAACCGGTACTTTTCCGTCTAAAAATTGGTTTACAAAGGAACCATTTGCACCATTTTCTAATAACCGACGAACCAAATAAGGCAATAAATCTTTATGCACACCCACAGGTGCATAGACCCTAATAGGAATATTTTGATTATTTTCACCAATAAGATGACTATACAAAAGTTCGCCCATGCCATGTAATCGTTGAAATTCAAAAGACTGTAAATCATCACTAGCCATTTGCATAATTAATGACACGGTATAAGCATTGTGAGTGGCAAATTGAGGGTAGATATGTAGTTTGTTTTGCAGTAATTTGGCCGCGCAAACTTGATAACTGAGATCGGTATTAACTTTGCGACTAAACACAGGGAAATCTTTAAGCCCTTGTTCTTGAGCATGTTTAATTTCAGCATCCCAGTATGCGCCCTTAACCAGTCGAACCATTAATTTTTTTTGACTTAACTCAGCGAGTTCTACTAACCAATCGACAACATAAATCGCTCTTTTTTGATAGGCTTGCAGCACAAAACCTAATCCATGCCAATCGGCCAATTCTGGCGCTAAAGCCAAGGTTTGAAAAACATCTAATTCAATATCTAAGCGTGCCGCTTCTTCGGCATCAATAGTAAGCCCTATTCCTAACTTTTTAGCTTCAATTGCTAGTTTCATGACACTTGGTATCAATTCATCTAACACTAATTGATGATGACTGAATTCATAACGTGGATGTAATGCACTCAGTTTCACTGATATTCCGTCTGCTAGTTTTACGTCTGAATGTTTATTTGCTGCCCCAATTGATTGAATTGCATGTAAATAGGCATCAAAATACTTTTCAGCATCTTGATAAGTGCGAGCGCCCTCACCCAACATATCAAAAGAAAATCGCGTTCCAGCTAGATTGTCTTTTTTCCCCCGTTTAGCCGCTTCTTTTATGCTGCGACCCAAAACGTATTGTTGCCCCATATACTTCATGGCTTGCAAGGTAGCCCCGCGCACCACTGGCTCACCCACACGACTGATAAGTTTGCCAAACCAGTTTTTCGGATTATCTTCAGCGTTAGGTTTCTTTTGTAATATTTTACTGGTTAAGACTAAACCTGCACTGGCTACGTTAACTAAAAACTCATTTGAATGACCTAAATGTTCGGCCCAATTACCTAAATGAATCTTTTCTTCGATTAATTTGTCTAGGGTATAACTATCTGGTACACGTAATAAGGCCTCAGCCAAACACATCAACACAACCCCCTCTTCACTAGACAAACTATATTCTTGTAAAAAAGCATCAAATAATCCTTGATTGTCAGGATTTTCACGGCATGTTTTAACTAAATTTAGAGCAGACGAACGGGTCTCAATTTGTTGATTTAAAGTTAAAGGGTTGATAGATAGTAAATTTTCAACACTCACCTCTTCTGACATTAAATTATGCTGACGAATGGTTAAACGAATTGAATTGAGTAAATCTGTGTTTTTCATAATAGAACGCTCAATATATAGCCAAGTGTGACC
>NZ_JBPOFP010000140.1:0-10704 GCF_051252315.1 Paraglaciecola sp.
GCTCCCCCTCCCCGACTCGAACGGGGGACCTGCGGATTAACAGTCCGTCGCTCTAACCAGCTGAGCTAAGGGGGAACTATAGTGTTGTTGAACTTCAATCAAGTAATTAAACTTGGGTGCTTTTCAACGGTGGCGAATGTTAATGAGCAAGCCGCTCTGTGTCAACACTCAAATCAAGTATTTTTCGATCTTTTTATCAAATTGTATTTTATCTAATCAATTGTTCAAAATGTGACATCAAACTGGCTATTTTTTAACTGTTTTTTAAATATAAATTTAAATTTCTTGTCAAAAAAATATATAAGGTTTTTAAAGATCCTTTTTACCTGTTGTTATAGTAATTAGTTATTAATAATTTGTTGAGTACTGTATTAGTAAACAGTGTTTAACAAAACTGTAACCTTAAACGGCATGACAAAAGGTTAGTGTGTACTAACGTTAATTAAATGCGATCACTTGTCTAAACTGCGCCAAATAACGTGCTGGGCTAGTTATCCACCAAACCTGTGGATAAGTGTGTGAATTAAAATGTTTCAATAAAAGATTTGAATCAGTAATTGATGTCAATAGCTTAACCTTAAAATATATAAAAATAATTAAATATTCTTATTTAACAGTGGGTTATGAGTATTTTTAAAATATTGATTAAAGATTAGACTTTAGTCGCAATAAATTATTAATAGCTTGTGTGTTGTTTTTTAAGAGAAATTTAAAATTATCTAAGTATCAAGTGTTTTTATTGTTTTTTTTTAGCAAATATTTGCTGATCTACCGTTGACATTCAGATCAGAATTAAATAAATGCTAACAAAAACGTCAATATAACGACATTGGACTGTCTCTAATTTGAGACATGTTTGGTTTTTGCAAATTTTTACAATTATGTAACAAGACTTAGAGCAAATATCCGCCATGGTGTAATAAAATTCGGGTATTATGGTTCTAATGAGTAGTTGAACATTCCTGATGTTGTTTCACATAAGTTACTTCATCATACCGTCATGTAAAGTGAGATATATATTGAGTTCTACAGCTAGCCAATCTCGATCCACTGATTTATTGAATAATGACATTGCTACAACCTTACGCAAAATGACTATGCCAATGATAGTGGGTATGATCATGTTGATGACATTTGGTTTAGTCGATACTTTTTTTATTGGGTTGTTGGGCACCCAAGAGTTAGCCGCCATTAGTTTTACTTTTCCTGTCACCTTTACCGTTATTAGTTTAAATATTGGATTAGGTATAGGTACCTCTGCTGTTATAGCTAAATTTTTAGGGGCCGGTGATAATACTAAAGCTAAAGAGACCGCTACTGGTGCACTAATGTTAACCTTCGTGTTAGCCATTTGCCTTGCCATCATAGGTGTTTTTACCATTGAACCAATCTTTAGAGTGCTTGGTGCGGATGACAATTTATTACCCTTAATTAAAGAATATATGGTGGTTTGGTATGCCGCCGGATTGTTTCTTGCCATGCCTATGGTGGGTAACAGCGTACTAAGGGCTTCTGGAGATACTAAAACGCCTAGTTATGTGATGGCGTTTGGTGGTTTTGTAAATGCCGTGCTTGATCCTTTACTCATTTTTGGCTGGGGACCCGTGCCAGCGCTCGGTATTCAAGGGGCGGCAATAGCAACTTTAATTGCATGGGCGATAGGCCTTTTCTACATTTTGTATTTATTAGCCTTTAAGCGCCATTTGATGGAACCCAAAATATTAAATTGGACAGAGCTAAAACGTAGCTCTGGTGGCATATTAAAAATTGGTTTGCCAGCCGCGGGTGCAAATATGTTAACGCCAATTGCCATTGGTGTGGTAACAGCAATTGTTGCAACCTATGGTAATGCTGCAGTGGCGGCGTGGGGAGTAGGGGGGAGGTTAGAGTCCATTGCTTGTATTGTTGTTTTGTCTTTATCTATGTCTTTACCGCCATTTATTAGCCAAAATTTTGGAGCGAATAAACTAAATCGAGTCAATCAAGCGTACACCCTATGTATTAAATTTGTGCTTGGTTGGCAGTTATTGATTTTTGGCATCATAGCCTTGTTAGCCCCTTATTTAGCTGCAATTTTTACCAACGAAGCGGAAGTGGCCGACACCATTGTTTTATTCTTGCTTATTGTGCCATTAGGTTATGGTTTTCAAGGTTTGGTTATTTTAACCAACTCTTCTTTTAACGCCATGCACATGCCAATGTCGGCATTGATATTAAACATTTTACGCTTGTTCCTGTTTTTTATTCCTATTTGTTACCTAGGGAGTATTTGGTATGGACTTTGGGGAATATTTTGGGCCACAGTTATTGCCAATTGTTTAACGGCAGTGGTGGCTTATGCCTGGTGTAAAAATATATTAAATAAGAAATTTAAACATAGTGATGAGATCGTTAAGTAGATATGAGTAGAACATTCAAAGTCAGTTCGCCTTATTCTCCAGCTGGAGATCAGCCTAAAGCCATAGAAGCTTTGGTAGAAGGTTTAGAAGATGGTTTAGCCAGACAAATTTTATTAGGGGTAACGGGTTCTGGTAAAACCTTTACCATGGCTAATGTGATTGAAAAGTTGCAAAGACCGACTTTAATCTTGGCTCATAACAAAACCCTAGCGGCTCAGCTTTATGGAGAAATGAAAGAGTTTTTTCCTAATAACGCCGTTGAATACTTTGTTTCTTATTATGATTATTACCAGCCTGAAGCTTACGTCCCCTCTAGTGACACCTTTATAGAAAAAGACTCGTCAATTAACGAACACATTGAACAAATGCGTCTTTCGGCGACGAAATCTTTAATGGAAAGAAAAGACGTTATTATCGTATCGAGTGTGTCAGCTATTTATGGTTTAGGTGATCCAGACTCTTATATGAAGATGCTGGTGCATTTTCGCCAAGGCGACATAATGAATCAGCGTGACATTCTTCGTCGCCTTGCTGAAATTCAGTACACTCGTAATGATGTGGCATTTGAACGAGGCACATTTCGCGTACGTGGTGACGTGATTGATGTGTTTCCTGCCGATTCAGAACGTGAAGGTATTCGAGTGGAGTTGTTCGATGAAGAAATCGAACGTATTAGTATTTTTGATCCTCTCACTGGAGCCATTGAAAAAACAGTGACCCGGGCCACGGTTTTTCCGAAAACCCACTATGTTACCCCCAGAGAAAAGATCCTCGATGCTATTGAACATATCAAAGTCGAATTAAAAGAACGAAAAGAGCAGTTAAAGTCGGTTAATAAATTAGTTGAAGAGCAGCGTGTATCTCAGCGTTGTCAGTTCGATATAGAAATGATGCAAGAGTTAGGTTACTGCTCGGGTATCGAAAACTATTCTCGTTATTTATCTGGCAGGCCACCAGGGGATCCACCTCCCACTTTGATCGACTATTTTCCTGCCGATGGTTTGATGTTCATAGATGAGTCACATGTTACTGTTTCGCAAATCGGCGCTATGTACAAAGGTGACCGTTCACGTAAAGAAACCTTAGTGGAATATGGATTTCGATTACCTTCAGCCTTAGATAACCGGCCGTTAAAGTTTGACGAGTTTGAGCGCATTAGCCCGCAAACCATTTATGTGTCGGCCACTCCCGGAAAATTTGAATTAGCCAATGTGCCCGAAGAAGACATAGTCGAGCAGGTGGTTAGGCCTACTGGCTTACTCGATCCGCAAATTGAAGTGCGCCCAGTGGCCACTCAAGTGGATGATCTTTTGTCAGAAATACATAAGTGTGTGGCATTAAACGAACGGGTGTTAGTCACAACCTTAACTAAACGTATGTCTGAAGATCTAAGTGATTACTTAGATGAACACGGGGTAAAAGTTCGTTATTTACATTCAGATATCGATACAGTTGAACGTATTGAAATTATTCGCGATTTACGAATTGGTAAATTCGATGTGCTGGTGGGAATTAACTTACTTAGAGAAGGTTTAGATATGCCTGAAGTGTCGCTGGTGGCGATACTTGATGCAGATAAAGAAGGGTTTTTACGCTCAGACAGATCATTGATCCAAACCATAGGACGAGCCGCTAGGCATTTAAATGGTCGGGCAATTTTATATGGCGATAGGATTACTGGTTCAATGCAACGTGCTATGGAAGAGACCGACCGCAGACGAGAAAAGCAAGAAGCCCATAACCTTGAGCATGGCATTACCCCAATGCAGTTAAATAAACCTATTACCGATATTATGGATGTGGGTGATGGAAGTGAGTTTGAAGAAGGCAATAAAGTTAAACTCAGACTTGTTTCAGAAGGTAAGAAAAAGTATCAAACCTTAAGTACACCTCAACTATTACAAAAAATAGCAGAGTTAGAAAAGATCATGTTTAAAGCAGCTAAAGAGCTAGAGTTTGAAAAAGCTGCCAGTTTGCGAGATGAAATAGAAGAATACCGAGCGCAAATAGTGAAAAATGCTTAAATCTTGCTGTTTAAAGCTAAGTAAGGGTTAAATCGTTAGCTTGATTTTATAAGGTAGATTATCTACTCTAAAAACGCTTATTACATTTAAAGGATTGAACCATGGAATATAGAAATAAACTATTCGTTGTAGCGGTTACTGCGTCATTGGCAGCTTGTTCGTCAACAGAGTCGACTATTGCTAAACGTGATTCGAATGATTCGTTGCAAGATGTCACTTACACCAACCCAATTGCTAAAAGTAAGCAACATTGGGCGCCAACAAATAAAATATCAAGAGGGGAAGCTAGGAAGGCCGAAACCTTACGAAAAGATAGAGAAGGCATACGCTAAACTCTTCTCAAAAGCCTTGTATGCCAGTACAAGGCAAGCGTTTCTAAATCAAATAAATCAAGCCAAGCATCACATAATCTTTTATTCATCATTCATTTATACACTCCTTTCTGATGGTTTAAGTTTTTATATTTAAACTGACATCGTCTTATATAAATTTTGTTCTTGCCTTACTTTTTTAAATCATACAATATGAAATAGTGCGATTTAACCACAAGATTAAAATGAACGAGATAATGATGAATATAAAACTTGTCAGGCCGTGTATTAAATTCCCTTTATGTTTACTGCTGTTTTTTACTACCATGGTGCTAGCCCAGCCTAGCAGTCAGCCCAACAGTCAGCCTAGCAGCCAGATTAAAAGTCAGGCTAAAGTCATAGCCAAATGGGAGGTGCTGGATATACCTGTAAAATTGGATCAAGATATTCAAAAACCTTTTCAACGAACGGCAAACGCTATTTTTACTCATGCCAGTGGAAAAACTAAAAAGGTGCCTATTTTTTATAATGGGGATAAGCAGTGGTTAATTCGATTTTCGGCTAGTAAAACCGGTAGTTGGCAATATCAAACGCAAAGTGACGTATCTAGCTTAAATGGCTTAACAGGCAAAGTTACCGTTGAAGAAGCTCAGGCTGATAACCACGGCGCGATAGTGCTGAACAAAGATTACCCACAGCATTTTTTCTATGAAGATGGTACGCCATATTATGCAATGGCCTTTGAGTTAGATTGGCTTTTTGCGCTAGATTATCAAAACGATAAAGGTGTGCCCAAAACCGACCATATGTTGTCGTTAATTAAAGATAATGGTTTTAATCAAGTTGTGATGACAGTTTATTCCTATGATGTACGGGCTGAATCAGAACCTCTTTATTGGCGTAAGGATCCTAAATTAGCCAATCATCCAGAGCATGAGTTTGGCTCCCCTAAAGACATTTTTCCATTTTTGGGCACTAACCAAAAGCCAGACTTTTCGGCGCTTAATGTGGAGTTTTTCAAAAAGTTTGACCGCACTATTCAGTCTCTACATGATAAACGCATCGCAGCACATTTAATGATATATGTGTGGAATAAGTTGGTGAGCTGGCCTGCCCCTAACTCTGAAGCTGACAATATGTACTTAGACTATGTGATAAAACGTTATCAAGCTTACCCAAATATTATCTGGGATATCGCTAAAGAGGGTTTGTTTTATGACAGAGATGAAGACTACATTAAAAGTCGTTTCGAGCGAGTGAACAAACTTAATTACGCTGATCGTATGTTAACTATTCACGACTACGGATTTTGTAATCGTAATCCAGAGTTAGTGGACTTTATTTCAATCCAAGATTGGAAATGGAATATATATTCCAACACGGCCAAAGCGGTACAAAAGTTTAAAAATAAGCCTGTATTTAATATCGAACATGGTGGGTACGACGAGTCTCCCTATAGAGTGTTTACTGGGGATTACACCGATCCAGAAGTTAATTTAAGAAGAAATTGGCACATTATTTTTGCCGGGGCCTATAGTACTTATTATTGGCAGGCGGCTGCTTGGAACGTGATTATTTATAATCCTTTTCAACAAGATGAGTCGTTTATAAAACCCAAGTTTAACTATTATCAAAATATAGCTAAGTTTTTTGCTGAGTACCCTTTTCACAATTTTGTATCTAAGCCTGAAAAATATGGCAGTGCGTTTGGCTTAGAATCTTTAGATGGGGATACTCATGCGATATATGTGCATAAAGACATTTTTCAAACGGGTAAAGGTCGCAGATTATTTAAACCTCAAGATGGGAATAAATATCAAACCCAGTGGTTTAATACCTTAACGGGTGAATTTACGCCGTTAAAAATAGTCGAAGCCGAAGAGCAGTTTATCTCACCATGGAGAGGGAATGCTGACGCTGTATTAGTGGGAACTAAATTAAAATAAATACGGATTGATGAACGTAATAAACTTGTAGAATGACATAGAAACCCATGACTAAATCATTGGGTTTCTTCCCTAATTTAAGGTAGTGGAAATGTCCGAGCAGGAAAGGTCTGAGAAAAAACAAATTCTGATCATGAAGGTGTTTATTGGGATTGGTCTTTGTTTGTTATTACTTGGACATTATTTTATTGAATATGCCGACTTGCCAGCAAAAATGGGGGTGAATGGCATCATTATCTGCGCTGTATGTATCGCTTTTGGTTTAATATTTTCTTTACCCACAAAAATGTATTTAACCTTTTTACTGGTTCGTCGAGAACAACGTAAGAAAAAACAAAATCCTAAAAAGAATTAAAAAGAGGGGAGTTAAATTGGCTAATTAGTACAAGCAAACAAACTAAAACTAAGTGTGTTCTGACTGGCAACTCCAGCAGATTTCAAATGAGGCTGTGTTGTTTTCATTGCACTTTTTACACACCCAATCTTGACCATCATCATTAGCAGCCGACGCTAACAAATTAATTGCTTGGTCATAATCTGAATCGTTAACCCAAATTTCAATAGCAATAGCATGTCCAGGCACAGCGCTTCCCGCTGTGAATTCGTTTTTTAATTCAACAGCAATACCAGAGCTTTCTAGTAAGTTTCGAGAGTTGATTGCTAATAGGTTGTTTTGGTTGGAATAAACTTGTTTCATGTTTTACTCCAAATCTATTTTTGAGCCGAGTACTTTGGTTAGGTTAGTTTTTATATTCTTAATTTTTATATTCGGTTAGCACTATATTTTTTGGTAATTTCTCAGGCTTTATTTTAGTTGAATGTAACATTTGAATTTTCCACTTATTGGCATCTTTAATGAGTACGGCACTTTCAAGCCAAACGACATCTTTAGTCAATTCACCTTTTGTAAAGGTGGCTTTATTCCAATAACTCACCCAAGCAAAATCACCACTACTTTGTGTTTTGACAACATTAAAATAATTCTTCCTAACGTAATTTGAAGGTTTAATCACATTAATAAGGTCATTCATATCCCAGTCTTCACCGTCTTCTAATAGCTGAAAGTCTGCAGTGACTACAGCCTTCATTTTTGAATGATTGACTTGGGATATTGCTGAAAATAGGTCTTGAACCGCTTTAAAAGGAGCATCTTGTGCATATGTTGAGGCACTAATTATTAGTGAAATAAAAATGATTAATTTCTGTATCTTACCCATGAACATGCAGCTCCATTTAAATACTCTATTAGGTGAAATTTACATAAGAGTTTATTAATGAGACCTCACAAGGCCACATTGCTTATAAGTTAGACTACCTTTAAAGCGCAGAAAATCCAATGCCTACAATTTTTTCAAAACCGATTAACGACAATGTGCCAATTACGGACGGTAGTGCAGCCCTATTAGCAGTCCCGTTATTGTAAAGGCTTGTTATGTACCATATCTAGATAATACTCCGTACGATATTCCTAAAAGAAGAGCCAATGGTGAAAAATACTTAGTATCTAATTTAGCGAAATTACTGTTATACACTTTTTTGAAAAAACCAATATACTTAAAATCTCCTATAGCTCGAATGATAAAAATAGCAGAAACAAGATAGCCAATGTAATGAATATAGTTTTTCAATAGCTCTAAGGGAGAAACCAATTGAATTGCTAAAACTGAAAGACCAAGCAACATTACAGCAACAACAAATATCAGAGTGCTGCTTGGTATAAAATCTTTATCTCCCTCTAGGCGCGGTCCTGCGGACATCAATCCATGTTTACCGCCAAAAGCCCAATAAAAATGCGAAAATGCAACAATGAGCATAATGAACGAAACAATTATAGATAATGCAAACATGATTACTCCTTAAAGTATATAGCGCCTCAATCAGAGGCTAATTAATGCTTGGTTAAAAATTTCTAGACCTATAGCTAAATGACCTAATTTTATGAAAAATAAATAATAAGCGTATTTTTGTTGTGTCATTATTACTTCCACGTTGTTGAATTGATGAATTGATTCATCCAGCGAACTTGTTGTTTAACCATCATGTTCATAGGGGCTAGCGACATAAGGAAAGCAATTAGCTTTGTAAATAATTCATTAGGATGATGAGCGATAGCACCAAACTGGCGACTGGTAGTTTGCATTTTTTTCACTCGGACATGGCGATGTTTTTTGATCGCTTGGGCGAGATTAGTTGTTTTTTCTGCTATTAAATTACTCAACACCATAGCGTCTTCCATCGCCAATACAGCACCTTGACCTAAATTGGGAGTCATTGCATGTGCCGCATCGCCAATAGCCACTATGTTGTCAGTTCCCCAATGAATTTGACGTTCTATTAGAGGGTGAGAAAGCCAGTTAGCGTTACTGAATTCCATGTGGTTTATTTCTGGGACCTGATAACCTTTCGATTTAATCCATCTAATACGTTGCTCTGTAGATGGTAAATCAAGATCTACCTGTATTTTCGAACAACTTGGTTTAGTTAATCTCATAACATGGTAAAGATAAACTTGATGTTCATTAATTGGCGCGAAACCTATACGTTGATCTCCAAACCAAAACTCTCCAGAGTTACTAATGGGTTGTTTGCTGTTTAGAATCGCTCGCCAGCACCAGTGGCCACTATTTAAGAATTCAGGTTCACTATGCAAATTGCTATTAATTCCGGCAGCATTTACGACATAATCAGCCTCTAGTGACTCTCTATTTGAAAGACTCACTTTATAACTAGCTTCATGTTTTTCGACATTAGTGATCTGAGTGCTTAACTTAATATTTTGTTGTAGAAGGCGTTTTAACAGTGCGTTTTGTAACTCTGCCCGGTGGGTCGCAAAACAGCTCATACCACTATGCTCACAATCAACTTTATTTACATTGCCGTAACTGCCTAACATCATTTGCTGAGCGTAAACCCCCGTTAGTTTTTTAAACAACTCCAAATGTTGCAAAATAGCTATGCCATTGTTTTGTAGAATTATTCCCGCGCCCACTTCACTTAACTCAGAGCTTTTTTCTATTATAAGGTAGGGAATGCCTTTAATATGCAAAGCATTGGCTAGTGTCAAACCAGCTATGCCTGCACCATTTATTATCACCATAATGTATAGCCCTATTTAACCTACCTGCGTAAACCTTAACATTGAGCGCGCTCAATGAGCAAGCTCATTTTGATTTCTTGTTTTTAACTAAGTAAACTGAGTAGCGAATTAATTGGATCAAACAAAGCAAGTAATGAGTAGAGAACTTCAAAAACAACAAACTAGGCAGCGCATCATTGATGTGGCTACCGAGCTATTTAAAGAGTATGGCTTTGAAAATATTTCAACAAGGCAGATAGCTAAACAAACCTGCATAGCCAATGGCACTTTGTTTTCTCATTTTGCCGATAAGCAAGTTTTACTTAATGTCATTTTTCAAGAAACTATTGCCGAAAAACTGAATAATCATATGACAATTGCAAGTAAAGAAACCTCTGGACGAAGTTACTTTTTATCTATGGCTAAGTTCTTTTACGAGTTTTATCAGCGAGACAGAAGGTTTTCAGAAGCTCTACTAAAAGGTTCTATGTCCGACATGAAATCATTTGAACCACAAATGATGATGTTTGTTGAGCAAATAGCCTACAAACTTGAATTGGATAAACCGTCATTAGATCTGACGCAAAGAATATCGATAGCAAAAGCATGGTTTGGCTTTTATATGTTTAACCTGTTAACAGGTTTGAGCCAACCACAAACCGATGCCCAAGACTGGTTAAATAAACTACAACAAGACTGCGACGCTTTGTTGTCAAGTTTAAGTGAAACCTAACGCCCCACTAACTTGAGGCTAATACGGAAGTTGCTAGTTAAGAGGAGAAAGAAAAAGGAACTTAAAAAATTTCAACGTCCGTTACTCGCTGTGAGTTCAATCGATCGAAGCCGTCATCACATCTTAATTTTATCTTTGTAGCTTTTGATTTACCGTGACTACAAATTCTCCATCAAATTTTGGCTTGTCTGATGGCCAGATATGGACATCTGGAC